>VXNE01000236.1:6214-6893 GCA_009840715.1 Gammaproteobacteria bacterium | reverse complement strand
GGGTGGGATCGGTCCCAAAAAGTTGTTGTTGCTGATGGAGAGCCGCCTCAGGCCCGTGAGTTTACCGAGTTCTGGCGGGATCGGACCCGAAAGGTCGTTGTTGTAGAGAACCAGATCCGTCAGGTTCGATAAATCGCCGAGCTCGGGCGGGATAGGGCCCGTGAGATCGTTAGGGCCGAGACGCAGATCCCTCAGGCTTGCGAGGTTACCGAGCTCGGGCGGGATAGGGCCCGTGAGATCATTGTGGCCGAGACGCAGCTCCCTCAGGCCCGTGAGGTTACCTAGCTCGGGCGGGATCGGACCCGAAAGGCCGTGCTCTGCAAAGCGCTCTGTCTCGTGATCCCATCTGCCGGCAAGATCAAGCCTGACGACTCGGCCGGAACGACCCGTATCCACCCCGTACCACTCCCCGAGCGGAGCGTCGGTAAGCCAGTTCTCGCTGTTGGTCCAGTTCGGTCCGTCCGTCGCCTCGTAGAGCGTAACCAGAATGTCCCAGTCGGCAAGCCGTGGCGCGTTGACCGTGATCCCCGCGCTTGCAGATGCAGGCCCTGCGCTCGCCGTAACCGCCGCTGTCCCTGTGCTTATGGCTGTCACCAAACCCGCTTGATCCACTGTCGCTACCGATGTGTCGCTGCTTCTCCACGTCACAGTAACGCCGGTCATCACCCTGGCGTTCTGG
>VXNE01000236.1:4889-6204 GCA_009840715.1 Gammaproteobacteria bacterium | reverse complement strand
TCTGCTCTCTAACTTCCGCTGTCAGTAGCACGGCCGCACCCAACGTAGTTAGCTCGGTGGCGAATGGGCTCACCGTGATCGTTGTGGGGCGGGGCGGATCGGACACCGGCTCCGGCGCCGTGGCGCTGTCGGCGCCCCCGCAACCCGACACCAAGACCACAGTCGCTAGCGCAGCCAGCAGTCGGATCGTGGTCGGGTAACGGGTCATCTGATCCTTCCATGGGGCCACCGAGATATCTTGGATCCTATTCCGGATCGGATTGTCGCGCTATGTGTCCCTGTGCTGCAGCGGATGGTCGGGATGGGCTGCCTCTCAGTCGCTCGCGAGCGAGGACACCTGCTGATTCGACGCGGCCGCGGGATCCCGGACTACGACCGCCCGGTGAGTTCCCGTCAATTGATCCCGAATTCCCGCTTTCCAAGTGCAATGGAACCAGATCTCGTTGTCTGGCAAGGGCGGCAGACCGTGCAGTCCCCATTGAAGTTGGACGATTCCGTGCCGCGATCAATGGTTTTTCAGAAGTGCCAGATCGGCATACCCGGGAGCCGGAGCCGGCCGTCCCGTCAGACCCGCAGGTCAGATCGGCCACTTTCGCCCCCTTCCAGCTGGCACGATCCCTGCCACCTGATATGAGCGTGCGCTGGACGGCTTCGCCGCCGCCCGGGCGCAAGAAGAATGTTCACCCCACTGCCCTGCACAACTCGCAGGGAGGAGAGAACAGCGATGGCCATCACGCATCTACGAAGCGGGAATCGACTGGCACCCTGGTGGGGCTTCGGCCCGGTCGCCACGCCCTTCGACCGGCTCGTCGGCGAGCCCGCCGCCCGGTGGATGCCCGCGGTCGACGTCGAGGAGACGGGCGAGGCGCTCGTGCTCACCGCCGATCTGCCCGGCTTCACCGAGGAGTCCGTCGAGATCCGACTCGAGAACCGCGTCCTCACCCTCCGCGGGGAGATCGGGGGACGGGCCGAGCCAGCCGACCGGCACTACCATCGGCGCGAGCGGCGGCTCCGGGGCTTCCAGCGCTCCTTCACCCTCCCGCGGACCGTCGCTGCGGATGCAATCACGGCCACCTTCGAGAACGGGGTGCTCCAGGTGCACATCCCGAAGGCACCCGAGTCGAAGGGCCGGACGATCCCGGTCCGCAGAGCGTCCTGAAGCGCACCCCGGGAAGCACCGCAGCTGCAGGTCGGGCCCCGGGGCACGGTGTATCGCGCCCCCGGGCCCCCCCTACCCACCCGGGGGCGCCCAAGAAACCGGAGGAGGCCGAACCGATGAGAGAAAAGGACCAGGATCGTAAAAAAAACTACCCGC
>VXNE01000236.1:0-4879 GCA_009840715.1 Gammaproteobacteria bacterium | reverse complement strand
GCTTTACTTTTTTTACCGCCCCCGCCGGGCAAGCCCCCCCGGGGTCGGGGGGGCCCGGGGGCTGGGTGTTCGCCGCCCGGGGGCCCCGCTTCCCCTCGCGGGGCGCCCATCTAAGCCTGAGGAGGACTATCCGATGAGAGAAAAGGACACCCGCCGACCCGCCGACACGCCGGCCTCGAAGAGGCGGAGCGATCCGGAGCGCCCCTCCGGACCCGCGCCTCCGGCCGACCGGGAGATGAAGCGGGCCATGGCCGAGTGCCGGAAGATCCGGGCACGCCGCGGCGGCCGGAAGCCGGTGGTCCGCCTGGCCCGCCCGAGACCTCCGCGGCACCGCGGCATCCTCTTCGCGGCCCGCGGCGGCCGCGGCACACCGAGGCTCGGGACTCGGACCTTCGAGAGACGGCCGGACCCGAGGTGAGGCGCTAGACACCTCCACCGGCGCCCACCTCCGTGGGCGCTTGACCCGGTTCGGCGAACCCGTCCGTGACCGGAATCACCGCTCCCCGCCGGACAGACGTCTCCTCTCGCGGCGCTCCGGGCGGATCGCGCCACTACCATCGACAATCTCCCGTCTTCATCCGGGGGATATGACCCCGAATCTTGAACGCCCCACGATCGTGGAGTTGACTTCCGGGAGCGGGGGCTGCTCTGGGTAGGGCCTGGCGGGAGCGAAGGAGGTGGAATCGGCGAGACGGAGGTAGACGTCCAAGCTGAAGGCGCAGGTGGTGGTGGAGGTCTTGGCGGGCGACAAGACGCCGGCGCAGATCGCGAGGGCGTACGGCATGCGGCCGGACTCGGTCCGGCCCTGGAAGCGGCGCTTCATCGAGAGGGCACCGGAGGCCTTCGCCGGGGAGACGACGGCGAATAGGAGCGTCGTATCCGGGATCCGGAACAGCCGCTGGGCAGGAAGGAAGTGGAGATCGCGCTTCCAGAAGATTGCTTGGGCCGGAACGACTGAGCGTGGAGGCGAGAGCGGCGATCCCGGGACGGGACTTGCCCTGATTCGCCTTCGACGGTTCCAGGGGTTCGGCAGGGAGGCCCGGAAACAGACGACGACAACCCGCTGGACACTGTACGGTTCGCCGAGGCCCAACTGGGGCGTCCTCCTTTTTCGTGTGCTAGGCATGTCCTGTGTCTGGAGTGAGAGTCTCTAACGGGCGGAGGTAGCAGCGAACCGGATAGCCGAGGGCACGGGTGTCCGTCGCGAGGCGGGATCTGAAGGAAGCGGGAGGCGAAACGCGGCCCCGACGAACAGGAAAAGGTGCTCCGGACGCGCTGACGCAGGATCGGCGTGTTGGCGCTCGCCCGGACGCGGGAGGAGTTGAGCGAGGACGGTTCCGATGAGCAACCGAGGGGCCACGCCAAGACTGCGATATGCAAGACGCGTCAGGGGTCGATGCACGCACAGCAAGGTGCGAAGGGCACGAGGTCATGACCGGGCCAAGTCGGGGGCCGCCAGCCTGTCGCGTGGTCGGGCGCGCCACCATATTGCGGCGCAACTCCCGAACCTGCTGGCGTTTCCGTTCTCGCGACACGTCTCGATCCTCTAACTGCAGGAGGGCACAGCGCGATGTCCGTCCAACCAGGCCGATCCGGTTCCAGTGTTCGCTTCCAACCCGACGAGGAGCCCGGCTACGCCGTGGCAATCGGACTCGCGCTGCAGTACTGCGTGCTTACCCTGGGACCCATCGTTCTCACCGTCGCGATCGTGGTGCGGACTGCAGCCGGAAGCGAACTCTTCCTCTCCTGGGCAGCGTGCGCGGCGCTCATGGTCAGCGGTATCACGACGATAGTGCAGGCCCGGCGGGTCGGACGCCTGGGAGCGGGCTACATCCTCCTGATGGGCACGTCGGGGGCCTTCATCGCTGTGTCGGTGACCGCGCTGGCAGAGGGGGGTCCCGGCATGCTGGCGACACTCGTCGCGACCTCGGCGCTCTTCCAGTTCCTCCTCGCGTCGCGTCTGTCGCTGCTCCGACGCCTCATCACCCCGACCGTCGCGGGAACCGTGATCATGCTGATCGCGGTCACGGTCATGCCGCTTATCCTGGACCTCGTGGAGCAGGTGCCGGAGGGTGCCGCACCGGCTGCCGGGCCCGTTACGGCACTGGTCACCCTCGGCGTCACGATGGTGATCGTGCTTCGCGCTGCCGGAGTGATGCGCATATGGGGTCCGGTGATCGGGATCGTGGCCGGGTGCGTCACCGCCGGCTTCTTCCAGCTCTTCTCCTGGGAGCAGGTCGCCGCCGCACCATGGATCGGGCTCCCGACCGCGGGCTGGCCGGGGTTCGACCTCAACTTCGGACCGGTCTTCTGGGCCCTGCTACCGGCGTTCATCTTCGTCACGCTGGTCGGGGCGATCGAGACGATCGGCGACTCGGTGGCCGTGCAGCGCGTGTCGTGGCGCGACGACCGGGCCACGGACTTCCGCGCAGTGCAGGGCGCGGTTGCCGCGGACGGTCTCGGCAACCTCCTTTCGGGCCTGTTGGCCACTGTTCCCAACACGACCTACTCGAGCAGCGTGTCGATCGTCGAAATCACCGGGGTCGCGGCGCGGCGTGTGGGCGTATACGTCGGCGTGGGGTTCTGTGCGCTGGCCCTGCTTCCCAAGCTCGTGGCCCTCATCCTCTCGATCCCGGATGCGATCATCGGCGCCTACGCGATCGTGCTGATCGCCATCCTCTTCGTGCTGGGCATGCGCATCGTGGTGAGCGACGGGATGGACTATCGCAAGGCGGCGATCGTGGGAGTCTCCTTCTGGGTCGGGTCGGGGTTTCAGAGCGGCGGCCTCTTCACCAGTCAGATGAACCCCTTCTTCGTCGAAATGCTGGGCAACGGCATGACTTCGGGCGGACTTACGGCGCTCATCCTCTCCGCCTTCGTGGAATTGACCGCCTCCCGCCGGAAGCGCCTGGTGACGACGTTCAGCGTGGACGCGCTGGCGGAGATCCGCACGTTCCTCGAGAGCTTCGGGGCGCGAGTGGGGTGGAGCGACGAAGCGACTCGGCGGATCCACCACGCGTCCGAAGAAGCGCTGGTGAGCCTGATGGGAGACGAGGCAGACGAATCTGGTCCGACGCGGCGCTTGCGCCTGAGCGTGCGCTCCGTGCCCGGCGCGGCCGAGTTGGAATTCCTCACTGTAGCGGGTGAGGGCAACCTGGAGGACCGCCTGGCGCTGGTGGGCGAACAACCGGTTGAGATCGCGGCCGGGCACGACCTTTCACTTCGGCTGCTGCGTCATCTGGCTGCCTCGGTCCGGCACCAGAAATACCACGATGCGGACATTCTCACGGTGAGAGTGGACTTACCTGTGGCTGCGTAGGAGCTCCGCGAAATCCAGGCAGGTCCGCGGAGGAACACACATCCCGGCGCAGGCTCTTCGCCTGCGCCGGGCGAAGAGCCAGAAGACCGGAGAGCACGTGCGCAGGGGCGCAGAGCCCCGCCACGGCCATCGTGCTCGCAGCCGTAGGCGTCTTCGTACCGCTGGCGTGCGAGCAGCGGACGGTGGGTTCCATACGGTGCCGGGCGTCTGCCTGGCGGTGCAACTGGATCACCCGGAGGGGAACGGCGAGCGTCGTCGCGATCCCGCCGGGAGGGGGCGTCCACTCCGTCGGCCTCTCATCCATCCCGGAATCGAACGACGCGGAGAATCGCGCCTCCTCGATCTTGGCCAGCATCGCTGTTCCGACAGGACAGCGATCGAGATCGAACCGCTGACTTCCGCGCCGGCGGCGGTCGACGAGGTATCGCAACTTCCAGCTACGACGGGAATACCCGCCCGGCACGCCCTCGATGGTCTGTAGAGTCCGGGAGCTACTGGCACCGGGCCGTTCGCCCGCCTTCCGCAGGACATTCCCAGGGGATCGTCCCTGTCAGCCCGCGAAGTCCGCCAGCGCCACGACCGCGCGACCGTGCTCGGTAGGTGCCAGCGCGTTCGCAAAGCGAAGATCCGCCGTCACCAGGGTACCACCGATGCGATGGGCCAGCGCGAGATACACGCAGTCGTAGACCGGCCGGTCGAGCGCCAGCGCAAGACGGACCGCATCGGCGCAGACGGTTTCGTCTGTGCCCCATCGAACCGGCATTCGCGGTACCAGCGCGATCATGGCGCCGGCCTCGGCGCGCTCGATCTCGCCCAGTCGCGCCTTCCGCCAGAGCGCGTTGGCGATCTCGCATGCCATCAACCGCGGTGCGTGCAGGTCGTCGTCGCCCGCTGCCAGCATCCGGGCCATAGCGGAGTCGTTCTCGGCGATCAGCCACTTGATCGCCACACTGGCGTCCACGACCAGACGCATCAGATATCGCGGTGGCCGTGGTCGCGATCTTCCCGAACCAGTACCTCAGCAGGCGTATGCCTCCGCCCCTCGGTCGCCTGCCTCAGCCGGGCCGAGAGGACAAGAAACGACGCACGCTTCACCGTCATGTCATCCTCGACGGCGGTTGCCAGAATCTGGCGCACCTCGGCTTCCAGAGAGCGGCCATTCACGGACGCACGTCGCTTGAGGTGCCGCACTACGCCGTCATCGAGCTGCCGCACGTGGATCGTTGCCATCACCATCTCCTCGACCGAATGCCAGCAAATTGATAGCATTCGGTCGAAAATCGGGCAAGCGGAGGGCTCTGCGGATTCCGACGCATGCCGTCCACTCATTCCGACACATGTCGTCCACCGATTCCGACGCATGCCGTCCACCCTGGAGTGATCGAGTAGCGGTGCTGGCCGGCCTTTGGCAGCGAGTGGGTACGGCTTTTCGGAAACTGCCTACCTTCCGGCCGGTCTCACGCAGCCAATGAGGTCTAGGACACCGACTCAACGTCATCTACCGTCTGCTTCCACCTCCGTCTGAAGGTGGCCGGAGACAGTATGGGCACGGCAAACACC
>VXNE01000349.1:4364-6899 GCA_009840715.1 Gammaproteobacteria bacterium | reverse complement strand
CTGCTGGGCTTGGCAACAGCCCCCGACTGGGCCCGTCGTTTCCGGCACCTCGACCGCCGCCGGGCGGACCCTGACGGGGAGCGTCGCAGATTGGACGACCTCCTGACGTCAGGCACGGCGGTACGAACGCAGGTCGGCGATGGAACCGCGCTCTACCTGCTTGGGGAGCGGGCCAAGGAGCTGGAAGCCGTAGAGCGTGGGTCGGTACCTCGAGCCTGGCGTACCCCACGAGCGGACACGCTCACCGAGGCCACGTTCCTGCCGCCGCTGGAGTTCGTCACGGCGCGCGGCCGGGCCGCGCAATGGTTCGACTTCGACTACGTCTGGGAGGTGTACAAGCCCGCCACCGAACGACGATGGGGCTACTACGTGATGCCCATCATGTATGGCGATCGGCTCGTCGGTCGGGCCGACCTGCGGATGGACCGGGCTGCCCGCACGCTGATCGTCCCGCACCTGTGGCTGGAGCGCGCAGCTACCGCGCGAGACGCCGATCTCGTGCGGGCGCTCGGCCTCGGATTGCGGCGGTTGGCGGAATGGGCTGGGGGAGACGACGTACGTATCGGAGCCACGTCTCCCACCGGGCTCCGGGGGTCACTCGCCCGGTCAGGCAGAGTGGAGTGACGTGGAAGCCGACCCCTTACGGAATCGGCGGTACCACTTGATGGTCCAGTTGCACATCGCTGTCCGATCCTCACCGTCCGCTCAGGGTCCGCCCGCGGTCCTGTCCGTCCGGACGGATACGGGTCTACAGGAGGTCTTTCCAGGCGCGGTTCCGCGCTACAAGGTGGTCCCGTACGACTGCGCAGGGCGTGTCAAACAGCATCGTCGCAGGGTCGGCGCTGGAAAACGGCGGCCACTCCGGCAGCATCTCGTGACGGGGATCACCGTGCCGGGCGAAGCTCGTCCAGGCCGCGCGCATCTGGCGGCCCAAATGTTGTGATTCCGGCACATCAGCAGCAAAGGCGGCGAGGTGTGGTGCGCCGATTTGATCGAACAGGTATGGGATGTCCACGCCGTGACCCGCGCCGATCGCCGGAATGGGCGAGGATTTTGCGAAGACGTAGGCGTAGGAGGCCGGCGAGTATCGGGACTGGGCCTCGGCAAGGCGCAACGCCGGAATCCTGAAGATGCGGTCAGTCTCGATGGCTGAGTAGATTCGCGCCGGTTCCGCGTGCGGTGCGTCGGCTTCGTAACGGGACACGACCGCCTCCGCGCGTGAATCGCGCGCGGCGGCATCGCCAAGCAGAAGCTCATTGGCGTAAGCAAGGAGTGATTCGCGCGTTGTCGGTGCTTCCGGGTCCATTGCTTCCGAGAGCTTCTGCTCCTCCAGCGTGCAGCCGACGAGTAGTGCCAAAGCCGCGCATGCACCGGCCTGCACGGCATCGATACCGCGCCGCGGCACCACGGCGCCATCGATAACCGGTTGATACGCGGGTGCCCAGACCGGCGTCGGCGTCGGGTCGGCGGTGGCGTAACCCTGACGCCGCGTCAGGGCCCGTTGCAGGGAGTAGTACGCCTCCTGCGCTTCGAGCAACGTCTGCGTCGGCACGTCGAGGAGCACGTTGGCCTTGCGCGCCGAAACTCCAAGCTCGGCCAGAACGCCTTCGGCCACACGCGTACCAACGGCGGGCGAATGGCCCGCGTGAGCCGCCCCGCTCTGCAGGATCGCGCGGTGAAAGAGACCGGCTGCGGCAGGTGTCCCCAACAGTGCGCCGATGGAGAATGCGCCCGCCGAGACGCCGAACAGGGTGACGTTGTCGGGGTCTCCGCCAAGCGCCGCGACGTTGTCGCGTACCCACCGCAAGGCGGCGGCCTGATCCAGGAGCCCCGGGTTGGCAACCACATCGTCGCCAAGCAATTCGTTCAGATACAGGAATCCCAGGGCGCCTAGCCTGTAGTTGATGGCCACCACGACAACGTCGTGCGCCCGCACGAGGGGCGTCGGGTCGGCCTGCGCACCCGACCCCATGGTGAAGTTGCCTCCGTGTATCCAGACCATGACCGGGCGTCGGGCGTGGTCGACGGCCGGTGTCCACACGTTCAGGTAAAGGCAATCTTCACTCTGCGGGGCACCCAAACCGGGCACCGAAATCTCAAGCCCCGGGTCGACAGGCAACTCCGGCTGCGGCGCCGCCGCACGGAATGAATCCGCACTGCGCACGCCCCGCCAACTCTCGGGAGGAAGCGGTGCCTTGAAACGCAAGTGTCCAACGGGAGGCCGGGCAAACGGGATGCCCAGAAAGGCGTGGACATCGTCGGCCGCCAAGCCGCGCAACCTGCCTTGGCGAGTGACCGCTACGGGTTTGCTGGACATGCGTCAGGAACGGAGCCCGATTCGGAGTCCGTAGTTTATCGGTCCCTGTCCTTTAGCGGCATTCGGCCAAGCTCTGATATCGTTCAGGTAATCATGGGACGTCAGCATGCCGACTTATCTGCTCACCCACTGGGCCCCGGGCCCGTCCCCGGGGCCGCCCCGCCCCCAGAGGACCCCCCGAAGGCGACAGCACCCCAAGAAAGCGCAGGAGTAAGGAC
>VXNE01000349.1:2760-4354 GCA_009840715.1 Gammaproteobacteria bacterium | reverse complement strand
CACCCACCTCATATCGCACAGCAAATCTGGGCACGTCCGAATCCCTAATTACCTCCCCCCCCCGGCGCCCGGGCACCGGGCCCGGGGGCCGACCATCCCCCTGGAGACCGCAGTGAGGCTACAGACACGCAATACCGCGGAGTCGTACGGACTGGCGGATCGAGGCACGCCGCAGGTCGGCAAGAAGGTCGACATCAACGTCATCGACTTCGACGCTCTTGGCATCGGTGCGCCCGAAATGGTAGAGGACTTGCCGGCGGGCGGGCGTGGCATCGTGCAATCCGCCACCGGATATCGATACACGATCTGTTCAGGGGAGACGACTTTCGTGGACGGTAGGCACACGGGCGCGTTGCCCGGAAAACTGGTACGCGGCGGGGCGCGGAACCACGCGGAGCATCGGTCGTGAGTTCCTCCACCTTCGGCGTCGATGAGAGGACTTTCTCGCCGCACGCGGTTGCAGAAAGCACGAGGGCGTTCAACGAGGCCGTTGCCCAGGCAACGGCCGCAATGCCGGCCGTGGCGGAGATTCCGCTGAGTGAGCTGCGGTCCGCGCAAGCCGGTGGCGTGCTCTCGGCCGCACCACAACGCCCCTCGAGCCTGACCGCCCGCACGCGAGTCGTACCTGGTGGCCGACTGAATGTCCCGATCCGCGTGATCGCCCACCCGGAGCCGCGGGGCGTCTATCTGCACATTCACGGCGGAGGCTGGATCATCGGCACTGCCGAGCAGGCGGACCCGTTCAACATCGAGCTGGCGGAGCAGCTTGGCGTCACCGTGGTCAGCGTCGACTATCGCCTGGCGCCGGAGGCGCCCTATCCGGCGGCACCGGATGACTGCGAAGCCGCCGCGCTCTGGCTTGTCGAACAGGCCGAACGCGAGTTCGGCACGTCGCGAATCATCGTCGGTGGCGAGTCGGGGGGTGCTCATCTTTCAGCCGTTACGCTGCTGCGGATGCGGGACCGCCACGGTTTCACAGGGTTTGCGGCCGCGAATCTGGTGTGCGGCGGGTTCGATCTGACGCTCACTCCGAGTGCCCGGCGATGGGGGGATCAACCTGGGCTGCTGAACACTTCCACCCTCAACTGGTTCATCGACAACTTCGTGCCGTCGGCGGATCGTCGGGACCCGGACGTATCTCCGCTGTTCGCCGATCTTGAAGGCTTGCCGCCGGCGTTCTTTACGGTCGGCACCGAGGATCCGCTGCTGGACGATACGTTGTTCATGCACGCGCGGTGGCTGGCGAGCGGAAACACGGCCGAGATCTTCGTCGGACCGGGCGGGCTCCACGGATTCACGGTATTCCCGACCGAGTTGGGGGTGGCCGCCCTCGAGCGGGCGAACGAGTTCATGGGTCGGTACCTATAGCGCACGTCTCCCGGCCGATTTCGCGACGCGCAGGACGTCATCCATCGCGCCGATCACGGCCCGCACTACACGTGTTATCTCAGGCCAGTGGCCTTCGAGCGGGCCGGGCGGAGGCCGCAGCATGACGCTCTCCCGCAAGATCCCGTTGCCCGAGTCGGGGTTGACGGACAGCGCCGCGCGCGCCCCCGCCCAGCCCCGGGGGGGCGCGCAGAGGGCTGGGGCGGGG
>VXNE01000349.1:0-2750 GCA_009840715.1 Gammaproteobacteria bacterium | reverse complement strand
GCTATTGTGCGTGGCCAGCGTATTTTTTTTATACGTGCGTGTGTGGGTGTTGACGTCCCGCCCCCCCGGCCCGCTTCTTATGGGGGGGGCGCGCACTCAGGCGTCGTCGGCTGGTCCCGAACCCGGCGACCTCGCTCAATTCACGGGGTCTGCGCCGAAAAGACTGTCCACGGAAGCGGGTCGGGTCCACCCGACAACCCCGATTGCCTGTGGCAGCGCCACAACACCAAGCGTGATCGGGTCTCGGTCACTCCTGGTTGGCGACCATGTGGGCTCGTGCGGTCACAGGGACTCTCTGGTACAGTCGAAGCGGTTTGGGGATGTGGAACTCTGCCTTTGGCCGGTGCCGAATCGCCAACGCCGAATGACCGTCTCCCGACGTCGCCGTTTCCCGATGGCTGGTATTTTGTCGCGGGTAGAGACTCCTTGCGCAAGCAAGCCCTGATCGGGAGGGCATGGCTCGGGCAGGAAATCGTGGCCTGGTGCGACGACGAGGGTTCCGTGTGCGTTGCCGATGCGTACTGCCCGCATCTGGGGTCGCATCTCGGTCCCGAAACAGGCGGCAAGGTGCGAAATGGACGCCTGGTCTGCCCGTTCCACGGTTTCGAGTACGACGCGACGGGCCAGTGCGTCGCAACTCCGAGTGCACCGGCGCCAAAGAACGCCAGGCTGAAACTGTTCGAAACGCAGGTAATCAACGGCCTGGTGTTCGCGTGGTGGAGTTCCGTGGGTCAGCCGCCTTTCTTCAGACTGCCGCTCGACAGGCGGGACGAAAACGGCTGGACGGCCGTGGGTCTCCGGACGTTCCGGCTGACCAGCCATCCGGAGCACACCGCCGAGAATTCCGTCGATCTGGCCCACTTCTCGCACATCCACGGGTACTTCGACGTTCACCAGCAAGATCCCGTGACGGTCGACGGCGCCCACCTGAGGAGCGCCTTCGACTTCAAGCGCGAACGATCCGTGCTGGGGAGCCGTGTACGGTTCGAGGTGTCGGTGGTTACGAACGTCTACGGCCTGGGTTACTCCGCAGTCGACATCACCGAGCATACGCTTCCCTTCAAGTCCCGGTTTTGGGTTCTCGCGACGCCACTGGACGGCACCTACATGGATCTCGTGTTGGCGAACCAGACCCAGGAGATCGATCGCGTCAGGCGGCCGATCATGGGACTTGGGTTCCTCCCGAAACGGGCTCGGGCGAGGTTGATGAACTACATCCTGCTGGAAGGGCAGGTGAAGGACGTTGAACAGGATGTCCCCATCTGGAATCGTAGGATCTTTCGACCGAAGCCGGTGCTGAGTAGCGCGGACGGAAAAATCATGCTGTACCGACGCTACTGCCGTCAGTTCTATCCCGAGCACGAGAAAGCCACCGGGGAGACTCGCAGAGTGCTCGCTTCGCTCTAGCTTTTGTGAACACCGCCGTCAACCGCGATGTTGGCGCGCCAACGGAGTTCGCGCGGGAACGCGCAGAAGGAGACCAGGGTGCGTAAGAGAACGGGTTATGTCATCGCCATCGCTGTGTTCGGTGGTGCGGTGGGCGTGGCTACCGTGCTGGTGTCGCTGGCACCGGAGCCCGACATGCACGAGCCGCCTTCGCAGATCCCGTACGTCAACACCGCGCGTATCGCCGCCGGCACGGGGCCGATCCCTGTGCGTGGCGCGGGCACGGTGCGTCCTGGTGCGGAAGTCGACATCGCGCCGCAGGTGGGGGGTCGGGTGGCGTGGGTGGACGAGGGTTTCGTCAGCGGTCGCCACGTCCATGCCGGGCAGACCCTGTTCCGTCTCGAGGAGGCAGACTACGTGTTCGGCGTGCGCGAGGCGGAAGCCGCCCTGACCGCCAGGGAGGTGGCACTCCTCCAGGCGCGCGAGGACGCGGCCATTGCGCAGGACGAGTACGAGCGCTACGCCGAGAGGCAACCCGGGAAAGCGCCCACCAGGCCGAGTCCGCTGACGTTGCACGTCCCCCAGTTGCGGGCGGCGGAGGCTGCCCTGGCGCGGGAGGAAGCCGCCCTGGCGCAGGCCAAACTGGCGTTGTCCCGCACCGGGGTTACCGCGCCGTTCGATGGCGTCGTACACGACGAGTCGGTGGACATCGGACAGCTCCTGGCGCCAGGCCAGTCGGTGGGCAGGTTGTTCTCCTCGGACGCGGTGGAGGTGGTGGTATCGCTGTCCGACGCGGACGCGGCGTTGATTCCCGGCCTGTGGCAGTACGAAGGGGAAGACCAGGGCGTCGGCGCCGTCGTGATCGCCGAGTACGGAGACGTCTCCTATGCCTGGCGAGGATACGTGGACCGGGCGGACGCTTCCCTCGATGCCGAGACCCGCACCATCGACGTGATTGTCAACGTGCCGGACCCCTTTGCGCCGCGTGCTCCTGTCGCATCGGCGGCGAGTCGGGATACGACCCCGCCGCTCCTCGTGGGCAAGTTCGTGGAAGTGGCCATCGAGGGGTTGGTGCCCGACGACTACTACCGGGTGCGCCGTGCGGCGTTGCAGGCGGACGATGAGATCTGGGTGGTTCGCGACGACGGAACGGTCCGGATTGTGCCGGTTCGCGTTCTGCAACGTATCGACGATGATGTCTACGTGACCGGCGATCTCGAGGACGGCCTGTTGGCCATCACTGCCGGCATCCGGTTCGCGACGGACGGCATGGCGGTCCGTACGGGGCCGTAGGGGCGACCCTTGTGGTCGCCCGTCCCCGACGACCCTTGTGGTCGCCCGTCCCCGACCCTTGTGTCGCCCGA
>VXNE01000431.1 GCA_009840715.1 Gammaproteobacteria bacterium | reverse complement strand
TTCCCGCACCGGGACAAGGCGGTGATCAGCCTGCATACCCACAACGACCGGGGCACGGGCGTCGCGGCCACCGAACTCGCCCTGATGGCCGGCGCCGAGCGGGTGGAGGGAACGCTGTTCGGCAACGGCGAGCGCACCGGCAACTGCGACATCGTTACCCTGGCGATGAACCTGTTCAGCCAGGGCGTGGATCCGGAGCTGGATCTCGGTGACCTGCCGCGCATCCGCCGCACCGTGGAGGCCCTCACCAGGCTGCCGATCCATGAGCGCCACCCCTACGCCGGTGACCTCGTGTTCGCCGCGTTCTCCGGATCCCACCAGGATGCCGCGATCAGAAAGGGCATGGCCAGGGTGGACCGGGACCGGTGGGAGGTGCCTTACCTGCCCATCGACCCGGGCGATGTGGGTTCGTCCTACAGGGAAATGCTGCGGGTCAGCAGTCGGTAGGGGAGGGGCGGTTGCGCTCCGTCGGCGCTGACCTCGGTGAGTGGTAGAGCGCAACGCAGGTGAGCATCTGCCAGGCCGCGTGCCCGGCAACAAACTCCAGGTCGCGCGATACGGACCAGCCGATCACCGCGCCGCCCACGCCGCCGGCCACGCACAGGGCGGCGAACCCCGCGCGGCTGAGCTGGGCGACGTAGCGTTGGTACACGGGTCTGCTGCGCTCTTCGGGATGGTCAGCGCGTCTCTGCCGACGAGGGTCGACCAGGGGTGGCTGCCAGCTCGGCTCCGTAGCGGTCGATCCACCGGGCGTTGAGTTCGTCGGCCAGGCGCCTGTTGCGCGGCCTGATCTGGCGCCCGCGCGGCAGCTTGAGGCCGAGGAAGTCCAGGACACCACGGGTTACACCGACGGGGTCGGCGTCCAGGTCCTCATACCGCGCCTCGTGCGGCTGGATCCCGACGGCAGCGAACCACGCCCGCCATGCCGAGTTGTGCTCCTCTATGGTTTGTACCAGGTCGCGGATCTCGTCGAAGTCGAAGCGCGGTTCGCGTTCCGGCTGTTTCGCCTCCTCGTGATCGGTCTCGTGCCAGACGTTGGTCTGCTCGGCCCGGTGCCACGACACGGCCTGCGCCAGAACATCGTCGCGACGCAGATGGACAAAGCGCGTATGGCCGAATGGCAGGTTCAGCAGGTCGAGATCGCCTTCGGCGGGAGCGGAATAAACGCAACGCAACCTGTCGAACAGATGGTCCAGAGTCCCCCACATGATCCTGGCGGCGAACACGCCGTTGTCGGTCCTTCCCGCGGCGAGGGCGGCACGAATGAAGTCGGAACGCTCAAAGCCCCCATCGGACGAGCGGGCAAGGTCCCATCGGTCAGCCCACAGCTGCTCGTCCGGCTCGCGGAAGTACGACTCCGGTTGACCGGCGACCGTCGTGGACGCCAGCAGTCCGCACAGCAGGGTGCTGCCTGTGCGGGGAGTGGTACAGATCAGGTACGAATCGACGTGTCCGGACGATGAACGATACCCGGGCATCAGAGCCTCTTGCGCAGAAACACCATGGACTCATCCCCCGGGTAGTCCTGGAGTTCCCCGAACCGCTCGTAACCGCGGCGTTCGTAGAACTCCGGCGCCTGAAAGCTGTAAGTGCTCAGGTGCGCCGCATGACATCCACGAGCCGTCGCCCGCGCCTCCCCGGCCGCGAGCAGACGGCTGCCGAGTCCCTGGCCCCGGTGGTTCTTGGCCACCCAGAGGGTCTCGACCGTCAGCCATCCATAGGCCAGCTCGCCAATCAGTCCGGCCACCACTTCCTGTCCTGCGTCATGCACCGCGAGCACGATCTGGCCGGCATTCGGATCCGTATGCCGGGACCGATTGTGGTCCCGCAAGCCAGACTGAATGACCGTGACAACTCGCTGGCTGACGGCCCGATCGCCGAGCGAATCCGTGTAGTCGCTTATCTGCATGGTTTCCGAGCCTGACGTGCCGGTCGAGCCAGATACCACAAGACACCGTTTTGCGCCTATAGTGCCGCGCTTCCACCTGGGTGACCCGAACATGCGCCTCGTTCTCGTCCTTGTCCTTGCCTGCCTGTGTCTCGCCGCGTGCGGCCCCTCCTCCGGACCGCGCATCGATGTCGCGACGGAAGACGGCGCCCGACCCTGGACCGGGCTCGATGCCAACGATGCGGAGGGCGACTTCCACTTCGCGATCGTCAGCGACCGGACGGGGGGCGAGCGCCCCGGGGTGTTCGCGTCCGCCATACCGAAGGTCAATGTCCTCGAGCCCGCGTTCGTGGTCAGCGTCGGCGACCTCATCGAGGGCTACACGGAGGACCCTGCGCAGATCAAGCGCGAGTGGGACGAGTTCGAGGGCTTCGTCGCGGGGTTCGAGACGCCGTTCTTCTACGTCGCCGGCAACCACGACATGAACAACGCGGTGATGGCCGAGGCGTGGCAAGCGCGCTTCGGGCCGTCCTACTACCGCTTCGTCTACCGGGACGTGCTGTTCCTGGTGCTGAACTCGGAACTGTTCCAGATGGTGGGTACGGAGGAGTCGCTGCCGGGACCGTGGTCCCAGGCGGAACAGCTCGCCTTTGTCGAGCAGACGCTGGCGGCGTTCCCCGAGCCCCGCTGGACGATCGTGCTCGTCCACCAGCCGCTGTGGGACTCCCCGACCGTACTCGACGATTGGCTCAGCCTCGAGGCCATGCTGGGCGAGCGGGACTACACGGTCTTCGCCGGGCACCGCCACCGCTACGTCCGGCACGTCAGGAACGACAGGAAGTACATCACGCTCGCCACCACGGGCGGCGGAAGCGGCCTGCGCGGCGAGATCTACGGCGAGTTCGACCAGGTCGCCCTGGTGACGATGACGGACGCGGGCCCCCGGCTCGCGAACCTCCGGCTCGACGGTATCGCCGGCGACGACCTCGTGACCGGGCCGGTCCGCGACGCCGTGGCCAACCTCTCGTGGGCCGTCCGCTCGCTGCCGGGCCAAGGCTCGGGCGACGCCTTCGACTCGGGCAGCGTCGCGTTTGAAGTAACCAACCGGGGCGATCAAGAGCTGCGCGCCGGCTATCACGTCGACGCCGGTCCGGACCTCACCTACGCAGGACCGTCCGGCTCCAGAGTCGTTGCGCCCGGCGACGCGGTGCGCGTCGAGTTCCCGCTGGCCGCCGCGACACCGACGGCGTGGGCGGACCTGCGGCCGGGCCGCGTTTCCTGGTCCCTCGAGACCACTGCCGACGAGCAGCCGGTGAACCTCTCCGTGACCTCGGCGCTCCTGCCCGTGGCTCCGCTACCGCTTCCGTCCGGTCCCGCGCCGACGGTGGACGGGGACCTTGGCGACTGGGGCGAATTGCGCCATCGCGTCGGGAGCCAGGGGGACGTCACGAGTGGGCCTCTCGCGCCGACGGACCTCACCTACCGGTTCGACGTGCGCGAGGCCAGCGGCGACCTCTATTTCGCCGCGCGCGTCTTCGACGACGAGATCCTGGCGTCGTCCGACCGGGGCGCGCAGCTCCAGGACGCCGTGCTGTTCTCCGCGGACGCGCGTCCGGAACCGGCGCGGTCAGGCAACATGTCCATCTACGAGGCGGTGGGGAGGGGCGACATCAAGGCCATCGCCGTCGGCTACCTCACGCTGACGGACGCCGCGCAGACGCCGGACCGCAGGTATCTGTCGGCGTCCCTGGCGCCGGTCGAGTGGCGCGCCCGGCGGACCGCCGACGGCTATGCGGTGGAGGCGCGTATCGACGGCGCGTTCCTGGACGAGCAGGCGGGGGAACCGTGGCGCGCCGTGCGGCTGGATGTGGCGGCCGTGGACTGGGACGACGACGGCGCCGGCAACCGGATCGGGTGGCTTTCGCCGGGGTCCGCCGGTAAGGCCCTCCACTGGCAGCCGTACCGGTTCGGCGAGGCGCCCGTCGCCGGCTCCGGTACGTTCGTGCGGATGGAGGGCGCAGCGGGCAGGTAGCCGCCGCGCGGCCAAACTCGGCCGTCTTCGGGACGTAATCCAGCCAGGGGCATCTGGTATGGTGCGCTGGACTGTTCATTGGTCCTTGAGGGGTGGAACCGATGGAGAAGTCTGCCTGGTACACGGCCGCTGGAGCGGCGCTGCTGATCCTGTCTTCGTTCGCGGCCGGGACAACCAGTGCCGAGGAGGGCGCCGAGTCCGGAGCGCCGATGCTCGAGGAGGTCATCGTCACCGCCACGAGGCGCAGCGAAACCGTGGACGATGTGCCCATCTCGATCTCGGTGGCCGACGCCGACGCCATCGCCGCCACCGGCTCGGTCGACCTGCAGGACATCGCCAGTTACATTCCGAATTTCGTCTTCGCCGCCGGCAACAACGCCGCGACGTCCAACATCGCGATTCGCGGGGTCTTCTCGCAGATTCCGCCCAACTGGATCGGGTTCGAACAGCCCGCCAGCGTGTACGTGGACGGCGTCTATGTGGGCAAGCAGTTTGCCGCCAACGCGACGCTCGGGGGAGTCGAACGCGTGGAGGTGCTGCGCGGGCCGCAGGGCACGCTGTTCGGCAAGAACACGATTGCCGGCGCGGTCAACATCATCAGCGCCAAACCCCACGATGAGCTGGCGGGCAGCGCCAGCATCGACCTCGGCAACCGCGAGCTCGTCGACGCCAGGGCGAGCGTGAACATTCCGTTGGTGGAAGGCAGGCTGGCGGTCAAGGTCTCCGCCGGCCACAGAAGCCAGGACGGCTATGTCACCAATACCTTCACCGGCGACGACGACCTTGCCAACTGGGAGCAGTCCGGCGCCCGGCTGCAGTTGCGCTTCACACCCGGCGAAAGTACGACCGTGGACTTCACGGCGGATGTGTTCGAGGCGGAGAGCAAGGACTACTTCTACGAGTTCGTCGAGTACGGCCCGTTCTACGACGGCAGGCGCTACAGCGTTACCAACAACTTCCCGAACGTTACCAAGATCGACCTCCTGGGCTTCTCCCTGACTGCGGAGCATGTATTCGCCAATGGCTATACGTTCACCTCGATCAGCGGATGGAACGAGGACGAGGTGGATTTCACGGGCGACGTCGAGGCCCGTCCCGATGACTTCTTCGCCTTCCACGGCGTTCAGACACCGGAGCTGTTCTCCCAGGAACTGCGCATCGCGTCGCCCGCGGACCAGAACTACGACTTCGTTGCCGGGCTGTACTACTTCAGTCAGGAAAACACGGCCGTGGACGGGCTGCTGCCGGGGCGGGACTTTCCGTTCCCACCGATTGCCGGGTCGCGGGCCGATCAGGCCCAGCACGTCGATGCCGACAGTACCGCAGCCTTCGTGCACGGCAACTACCACGTCAACGAGCGCGTTACCATCTTCGCGGGCGCACGCTATACCGACGAGAGCAAGGAATACTCCGTCGACCCGTTCGACTGCCCCAACTTCCTCACCTGTCTCGTCCTCGGGCTGCCCATGTTCCCCGGACCGGTGGACGCCCCGGAGGACGCCACGACCAGGGAGCCGACCTGGACCCTGGGCGTGCGGTTCCATCCCACCGACGACGCCATGGTTTACGCCAGCGTCTCCCGCGGGGTGAAGTCGGCGGCGTTCAACAACATCCAGGATCCGATCGCCGCACACGCTCAAATGAACCTGACGGCGGACGCGGAGTTCGTCACGAACTATGAAGTCGGCGCCAAAACCCATTGGCTGGACAGACGGGTGGGGCTGAACGTCGCGGTCTACTACATGGACTACGAGGACCTGCAGGTGCGGCAGAACTGTCAGACCTGCGGCCCTCTTCCCATTCAGATTCTCTCCAATGCCGGGGCGGCGACGAGCAAGGGATTCGAGATCGAGTTCAGCGCGCTGGCAACGGCCGGTCTGCTGGTCACCGCCGGCGTGGGCTATACGGACGCGACCTATGACCGGTTCGAAGATGTCTTCGACAATCGTGCCCGGATGATCGTCGACGCAAGCGGCAACGACATCCCGCTGGCCCCGAGGTGGCAGCTCAACGTCGCCCTGCAGCACACCGCGCGATGGGGGCCCGGCGCGCTGGTTTCCCGGCTCGACTACCTGTTCATCGACGAGAGATACGGACACCAGGACATCAGCAATGACCCGGGCAGCCTGATTCCAAGCCAGAGCCTGGTGAATGCGCGGATCGGCTACCGGCCCAACGCGGGCAGTTGGGGCGTATCGGTCTGGGGGAAAAACCTGGCCGATGACGACACCCTGGTGCTGCACCAGTTCGCCACGGCGTTCGGCAACTTCAGTCCTTCGGGGCTGTACCAGGAACCGAGAACCTACGGGCTGTCGCTGAGCTACTCGTTCTGAGAGAAGGCGGGCTTGCCCCGCACAGCTGTGACCCCGCTCATGGTCTCGGTGCGGACCGTGCGGCGGTTCATCCTCGGCTGCCAGGGGCTCTGGCCCGGACGGCGGTCGGCCGGCCGTCCCGGCACCCGCCAGGCGCTGCTCCAGTCAGGCCTGGTCCAGGTCGACCCCCTGAATGTGGTCGGCCGCAGCCACGATCTCGCGCTGCACGCCCGTGTGTGGGACTACCGCCCCGAGCATCTGGACCACGTCCTCTACACGCGCCGCGAGTTCTTCGACTACGGCGGAACGCTGTACGTGTTGCCCATGGGCGAACTGCCGTACTGGCGGGTCCACATGGCGCGTCGTGCCGCCGAGCCGAAATCGCGCGCGTTCGCGGCGGAGTACAAGCAGCTCCTCACGGCACTGCGGGAGGACGTCTCGTCACGAGGGGCGGTAGCGAGCCGAGACTATGCCGGGCCGCGGCGTCGGAGCTGGTTCCGCTCGGACAAGGCTGCGGCGCGCGCCCTCCGACATCTCTGGTTGACCGGTGAGTTGATGACGTACGGGCGCCGTGGATTCGAGCGGCTGTACGCCCTGCGCCATGACGTCGCCCCGGTCGAAGTGCAGCACGCGGCGACGCCAGACGAGGCCGACGATTTCTTCGCCCGCAAGGCGCTCGCGCTGCTGGG
>VXNE01000491.1 GCA_009840715.1 Gammaproteobacteria bacterium | reverse complement strand
GGCCGGGATGCTCGCGGGGGGAGCCCCCAGGTTCAACACCCCCGGCCACCCGCCGGGGCCGAAGATCCCGCCGGGGCAATACGGGTGGGGCGTGGCCGACGTGCAGGCCGGATGGTTGCCGGCCCCGGAGGAGCCGCCGTAGTAGAAGTCCAGGCCCAGGGTACCGGAGAGGCTGGCCTCGACGATGGCGGTGGTCTCGCGATCCACGTACGACGTCATGGACTGGAAGTTCGCCCACTCGAAGTCGACCTCGACGACAAAGCTGTAGATCGCCGTCTCGTCCTTGGTGAACGGGTACAGCCCGGGCAACCGGTTGGAAAGCGCCATGAAGCTGTCCGGCCCGATCGTGGCGGAGTTGCCCCGGGTCTCCTGATCCTGAAGGTAGTAGCTGCCAGTGACGGAGAACCGGTCTCCCTCGTACTTCAGGAGCGCACGGCCACCGGTCGTCTCGCCCGTGTTGAAGTCCGGCTCGCTCGGGGTGGTGTTGTCGACGAAACCCGCCCTTTCGGAGGTCCAGCCCGCCAACCGGACCGCCCAGCCCTCGCCGAACGGCACGTTGACCATGGCGTCGACGGTGTGGGAGTTGTCGTCGGATTCCCCCATGGTGGAGTAGTTCGCCCTCACCGCCGCGTCGAGAGCGGTGGTGTCGGGCTGCTTGTAGAGAAAGCGGATCGTGCCGCCCTGGGAGCCTTCGCCGAACAAGGTGCCCTGGGGACCCTTGAGCACCTCCACGCGATCGATGTCGAACGTATTGCCGGAAAGCTGGTTGTCGGGCCCGATGGACGAGGTCACCGGCGTACCGTCGAGGTACACGCCGATCGTCGCGCCGGTGACGAAATAGCCAACGTGACCGGTCTGCGACGTGACGCCCCGGACCGCGTAGCGGTTCTCGCCCTCGGCGTCGCTCGCCATGTTGAGCCCGGGCACCGAGTTGAAGATGTCGGCGATGCTCTGCGCGCCGAGGTTCTCGACGACCTCGTCCGTGACCGCACTGATGGACTGCGGTGTGTCCATCAGGTTCGTCTCGCGATGCGTCGCGGTCACGACGACTTCCTCGATGAGTCTGGATTCGGACTCTTGGGCCAGGGCCGGGCCCACCGTCGTTATCGCCGTGACGCAGGCAAGCGCCAAGCTGAAGGACACCCTCATTGGATTCTCCCGGATCATGGTTGCAGAAGCCTTCTCTTCACGTGCGACGCGCCGCGCCACGGTGTCGAGGCCGACGCCTCTCCCGTCGCTCGGCCGCCACTCCCCGATAGGCGGCTAGCCTCTGTATTCGCGCCGGAGTTGTCAAGGTCGCGACGCTACCCGGTAGTGGGAAGGCGGCGGCTGACGGAGCACGCCGCCGCAAGGCGGTAACCGGTCCAGAGCCGGCCCGAAAAAGAAGAACCCGCGACGGAGGCGCTCCGCCGCGGGTCCAGTCGATACCGGCGAAGGCCGGCCGGGGCCTTAGCGCATGCTGTAGCCGACTTCCAGCCCGATCTGGCGCGGTGGATGCCAGTACATGTTGTCGACCGCCAGCAGGTTGCGGAGGATCTGCTCGTTCGTGATGTTGGTCCCGAACAGCGCGATGCGCCACTTCCCGTCGTCGCTGCGTGCCGTGGCGCTGGCGTTGGCCCGCGTCCAATTGGGAACCTCCCGGTTGGCCGTGTTGCCGGCGTCCGAGAAGTGCCCGTCGATCCAGGAGTGGTCCGCGTGCAGCGTCAGGCTCCAGTTGGCCATGACCGGAAACGTGTAATCCACCGCCAGCGACGCGCTGTATCCCGGCGCGTGAGCGAGTTCATTGCCCTCGCCCGAAACCAGGCCCGCGGCACTGCTCGCGAACAGCGGCCCGGTCTGCACTTCCGTCTCGTTGATGTCGCCGGCGAAGCGCACGCTGAGACGGTCCGTGAGGAACGCCGCCACCTCCAGCTCGAAACCGGAGATCTCCGCGCCCCCGCTGTTGGTGTTGTAGGCGCTCAGGGCATTGCCCGTCGCCCCGATATCCGGGTCGTCCTCGACGAGGATCATGTCTTCCCAGTCAAGATAGTACGCGGCCGACATGATCCGCACGCGGCCGTCCCACAGCGTCGTCTTGAGGCCAATCTCGTAGTTCGCCACGTGGTCGCCGTCGAAGAAGAGACGCGCGTACGAGAGGTCCCGCGCCTGGATCAGCGGGGCGACGTCGCACGCGGGATTGGCCTCGCAACGCGGGATCAGGAGATCGGTGTACTGGTCCACGTTGAACTGCATGTGGCTGTTGACGTTGCCCGGGCGGAATCCCGTGGCGTAGTTGAAATACAAGAGCCACTCTTCGCCCGGCCGCCAGGACAGGTTGAACTTCGGCGATATCGGCGTGTCGTCCGTGGTTCCCCCGGTGTACTTGAAGTACTGCTCCAGTTCGGAGACGCGCACCCCGACCGTCACCTCGAGCGTCGAGGTCAGGTCATACGTCACCTCACCGAACACCGCGTACTCCTCCAGGAGATCCGTGTGGGTGTTGGCGGGGACCATCAGCAGGTCGTCCATCAGCGGACCGAAACAGGTTGGCATGAACGTCGTCGTCGCCTTGCACAGGTCCAGCGGAGAACCGAACCGCCCGGGGAAGTACTCGGCGTCCTGCTGCCCCTGGGTGTGGTCCTCGCTGTCCTTCCAGAACGCCCCCGCCGTCCAGCGCAGCCGGCGGTCCCCCGGCGACAGGAGCCGAAACTCCTGTACCCATCGCTCGCTGTACGAGTCGGTGAACTGGTCCATGGCGATCAGGTTCAACCCGTCCGTGTGCGTAATCCCCCCGGCGAGATTGAACTGCCCCGGATACCCCGGTCCAGGGCCCGGTATGCCGAGGAGGCGGAAGTCGAAGAAGCACAGGAACTGCCGGCCACAGGCGGGATGACCCTGCGCGTCGTAGGTACCTCCGTAGTAGAAGTCGAGGACATCCCTGGTGCTGTACGGGAACTCGACGATGGAGTGGATCTTGCGGTCCGTGAACGAGGTCAGCGACTCGAAGCTCGCCCATTCGAAATCGTACTCCACGGTGAAGCTGTAGATGTCGATCTCGTCGTTGCTCTCCGGGAACAGTCCCTCGATACGGGGGCTGTACGCCTCGTATGCCTCGACCGTCGCGCCACCTCCGGTCGTCCCCTGGTGGTTGCTGTAGATGCTCCCGGTCACTGCAAAGCGGTCACCCTCGTAGCGGACCACGGCCCGCCCGCCCCTGGTATCGCCTTCGTTGTAGTCGGGCTCGGAGGGTTCGCGATTGTCGATGAAACCCGCGCGCTCGGATTTCCAGCCCACCAGGCGCAGTGCCCACCCGTCGCCGAACGGCACGTTGACCATCGCGTCGAGCCGGTACGAAGTGTCGTCCGAGTCTTCCATGTTGGAGTAGCTCGCGTTCACCGCGCTGTCGAACGCGGTGGGGTCGGGCTGCTTGTAGAGAAAGCGTATCGTGCCGCCCTGGGAACCTTCCCCGAACAACGTGCCCTGCGGACCCTTCAGCACCTCCACGCGCTCGATGTCGAAGAGGTTGCCGCTCACCTGGGCGTCCGGACCCAGGGCGGCCGTCACGGGCGTGCCGTCGAGGTAGACGCCCACGGTCGCGCCGACGATGTAGTACTGAGTGTCGCCGGTCTGCGAACTCAGGCCACGAATCGAGTAACGGTTCTCGCCGTCCATGCCGCCGGCCATGGCGAGCCCCGGCACCAGCGTGAAGATATCCTCCATGCTCTGGGCGCTGATGGCTTCCACCAGGTCATCGGTGACGGCGTTGATGGACTGCGCAGTGTCCATCAGGTTCGTCTCCCGGTAGGTGGCGGTGACGATGATCTCCTCGGTGACCGCCGAGCCCCGTTGCTGTTCGTCCTCCGCCAGTACGGGCACCGCCCAACTCATCAGAAGCGCCGCCACGGCGGCCAAACGGAAAGTCCTCACAGATGTCTCCTCCTCGCTTTCGGCCCACAAGGCGACTGCCGGCGGGCTGCTGCCCGTCGCCACCACCCAGGGTCTCTCTCCAATAGCCAACTAGCCTGTTGATTCGCCCCCCCTTTGTCAAGAGCGCGCCATCCGCGGACCGTCGATCACGGGCAATCGCCGACAGGGAGTCCGCGAGCCGCCGCGGGGGACTCCGTTGCGCCTGGCGGGTGGGGTGTGGCGCTGCCCCGCCTGGCTACGCGTTCGGGTCGAAGACGTCGTCTACGGTTCGGGCGTCGAGCACGTTCTCCGCCCAGGCCTCCAGGTCGGCCGCGGGCGCGTTGTTCAGCTTGTCCGTAACCGCCGGAGACAGCGGGCCGAAGCGCCGCTGCATCTGCCGCTCCAGCAGCGTGCGCTCCCCTGGGCGATGCCCTCGTCGCGCGCTCTCTGGATCATTCCCGCCATGGCCTTGCTCTCCTCGGGATACCGCCGTCGATAGCTCTCTTGTTCATTCTCCGTGAGCGCGGCGTAGATGTCGACGAACCGGACGTGTTTCGTGAGCTTGCCGCCGTCCGGCTCGAGGGCCTGCAGCCCATGCGTCGCTGTCCCCCGGCCGGCGCATGTTCGGAAGGTTCACGAGGGCCACCGGGTTGTCAGACGGCTGGCTCTCGCGGCGAGCTGGCAGGGGCGGGGCTCGTCCCCGACCGGCTTGCAGATCCCGGCAGGTCTTGGTGCGGGCCGGGACAAGCCCGGTCCCGTCCCTGCATGAACTCAAGACGGGACGGGACAAGCCCGTCCCCTACGGTCGCCCGCCTGGCGTCACGCGCGATTTCGGCAACGGGACGGGACAAGCCCGGTCCCGTTCGTGCATGAACTCAAGACGGGACGGGACAAGCCCGTCCCCTACGGTCGCCCGTTCTGGAGGTCATGCGAGATTCCGGTGCGGGCCGGGACAAGCCCGGCCCCTACCGGCCCCGGCAGGATGCGCAGGTCGATGCCGTCCGATGCGCTCACGGCCGAGCCCCCGCCCGGGACTCCGCGAGCCGTCGCATCGTCCCGATGACCGCATCCGTCTCGTCGTCGCGCACGCGATTCGCCCGCCGGAAGCCGCAGCGCTGGCACTCGTGGACGAGCTTCCAGCGGCCGCCGCTGCGGAACACGTCCACCGGTCGCATCAGTCCGCCGCACGCCGCCGCCCGGTCCCCCGGATGCACGTCCACGTGCTTGCTGTAGAGGCACCTGCCGCAGTGGTTCGTGTAGCCATCGCCGGTGTTCGGCGCGCCGCAGCGCTCGCAGACGAAGTCCTCGACCGTACGCTGGAAGCGCGGCGCACGGGGTCCGCTCATGGCAGGTCCCCCGGTTTCCAGTCGGGCGGGGCGACGAAACCCTCGCGGCCCGCGTTGTAAGGCGGCACCGCGTCCGGCGGCTGCAGGGCGCGGAAGGCGACGGCCTTCTCGAGCATGCGGGACACGACTTCCGGGTGCGCGCCGCTCACGTCGTCCCGCTCATGCGGATCGGAGGCGATCGCGTAGAGCATCATCCGGGAGCGTCCCGCCGCCCCCGGCTCCGTCAACGCCGGACCGACGACCACGAGCTTCCACTCGGGCTCGATGACGGCCACCTGCTCCACCGCGCCGCTGCCGACTGCCACGTAGGAGTACAGGTCTCGTGGCGTGTCCTCCTGACCGCCGGTGAGCACTCCGAGCACATCTCGGCCATCAAGCGCGCGCTCCCCAGGCGCTTCCAGGCCCGCGATGCCGAGCAGCGTCGGGAGCACGTCGATGTACGCGACCGGCGCCGCTACGTCCCTTCCCCCGGAGATCCCGCCCGCCGGCCAGCGCGCCGCGGCGGCGACCCGGATGCCGCCCTCGTAAACGGTGGCTTTCGCACCTCGAAACGGGGTGTTGTCGCTGACGCCGACGACACCGCCGTTGTCGCTGAAGAAGAGGAGGAACGTGTTGTCGGCGACGCCGTGCGCGTCGAGCGCATCGAGGATGCGGCCGACGCCTGCGTCCAGGGACTCTCCCATGGCCGCGGTGATGCGGCGTTTCTCGCGCCGCCCGTCGGCGTCGCCGACGTATCCGAGAATGTCCTCGTTCGCCTCTTCGTGACCGGGCGGCAAGTCGATGCCCGGCAGGTCCAGGTACCGCGGCAGGATGTCTTCGCGCGCCTGCCAGGGGCTGTGCACGGCGTTGTAGGGCACGTAGAGGAGGAACGGCGCGTCCTGACCGGCGTGGCGCGCGATGAAGTCCACGGCGCGGTCCGTGAGCAGGTCCGTGCTGTAGCCGTGTTCTTCGACGGACGTGTAGCCGTGCTGCCAGTCGCGCTCGCCCTCCCGTTCGTGCACGAAGTAGTCGATGCCTCCGTTGTAGTGGCCGACGAACTCCGTGAAGCCGCGCCGCAGCGGATGGAAGCGGACCGACGTGTGGCCGAGGTGCCACTTGCCGAAGATGCCGCGCGCCGCGTAACCCGCCTCCGCCAGCAACTCCGGCAAGAGCACCTCGTCGGTGTCCAGCCCGTAGTCGCGCCACGGCGGGATCACCGACCGCATCAGTCCGTAGCGGATCGGGTAGCGCCCGGTCAGGAGTCCCGCGCGGGTCGGGCTGCACACCGGGGCCGAGTAGAAGCGCTCGAGGGCGACGCCTTCCCGCGCGATGCGGTCGATGTTCGGGGTGGGGAGTTCGCCCCCGTGGAAGCTCACGTCGCGTCGGCCGAGGTCGTCGGCCACGACGATGACGATGTTCGGCAGGCCGTCCGCGGAATCACCGGGGCTGCAGGCCGCAACCCCCAGGGCCAGGGTCAGCCCAGTCCCGATCGCGCGTATCGGAGCTTGCACCGCCGTTCCCTTCAGAAGTAGAGCTGGATGGTCTGTCCGTCGACCGTGTCGAGGGTGGACCGGGTGCTCGGCCACATGGGTTCCACGAGACCGGCCGACCAGGTCGCCAACTCCGCCTCCATGCGCTCGACGACCTCCGGATGATCCGCGGCCAGGTTTTCCCGCTCTCCGATGTCCGTGGCGAGGTCGTACAACAACGTGGTCTGCCCGGATTCCGAAGTCGCCGGGTAGTTCACGATCGGCAGCAGGCGGCCGC
>VXNE01000247.1 GCA_009840715.1 Gammaproteobacteria bacterium | reverse complement strand
GTCTCAGGAACACGTCCTTCGGCGTCGGGCTCTCGTCCCACTCCGGGAACGCGTCCCGGAGTTTCGCGATGACCGTGGGGCTCGAGAGCCGGAAGAACGTGTTGATCTCGCGCTCGTGGGCGAGGGTGGTCACCATCGGGTCGTCGGGGTCGTGGGTGTCGGAGAGTTCGTCCGCGAGGGCAGCCGCGGCGGCGTTGTCGGGCTCCCGGTCCAGGGTGAAGCCGAGGTTGTTCTGGATGTAGTCGTGGCCGGGGTAGATCAGCGTATCTTCCGGCAACCGGTCGAGTTGCGAGACGAAGGTCTCGTAGAGTTCCTCCGGGTGGCCTCCGCCATGACAGTTCCCCGCGCCGGCATTGAACAGCGTGTCGCCGCAGAACAGCGCCGGCGTGTCCGTCTTCGACAGCAGGCAGATGTGGCTCATGGTGTGCCCCGGCGTGTCGAGCGCCAGGAGTTCGACCGTCTTCCCCACCGCGACCACGTCGCCGACGCCGAGCCCCACGTCGATGCCGTCGATGCGCGGACCGGCGTCCTTGTGCGCGAGCAGCCTCGCCCCGGTCGCCTCGATCACGGCGCCGTTCCCGCCGGTATGGTCGAGATGCTCGTGGGTGTTCAGGATCTGGGTGATCTCCCAGCCCTTCTCGCGTGCGCGGGCGAGGCATTTCTGGTGGTCCAGGGGATCGACCGCCAGGGCCTCGCCGGTTTCCCCGCACGCGACCAGGTAGTTGAAGTTGCGGTACGCGTTCCCAGTCCAGATCTGCTCGACGATCACGATGACTCTCCCCGGTTGCGAGGTCCGTATCATGGACGCAAAGGGGGCTCGGCGCACGCGTCCGCCGGGGGGCGGCCCGGACGACACAGTACAATCGCGCGGTCCCCACCCACTGGCGACTGTTCGCATGCACTGCCCCTTCTGCGGCGACGAAGACACCCGGGTGATCGACTCGCGCCTCGTCGCCGAAGGCGGCGAAGTGCGTCGGCGCAGGGCGTGCCAGGGCTGCGGCGAACGCTTCACCACCTACGAGCGCCCCGCCCTCGTGATGCCCCACGTCGTTAAGAGCAACGGCGCCAGGGAACCGTTCAACGAGGAGAAGCTGCGCGCCGGCATGCTGCGGGCGCTGGAGAAACGCCCGGTGGGCGCCGAGGCGATCGAGAACGCCATCGGCCACATCACGCATGTGCTTCGCTCGACGGGCGAGCGCGAGGTGCCGTCGCGGACGGTCGGCGAGGCGGTGATGGAGGAACTGCGCGCGATGGACGCGGTCGCATACGTACGCTTCGCCTCCGTCTACCGGGACTTCCAGGACATCCGCGACTTCTCCGAGGAAGTCCGGCGGCTGAGTCCCGAGAACGACTGACCGGCCCGCGACGCAGTCCATGTCCCGAAACGCCGACCGCCTGTTCCTGCGCGCCGCCGTCGCCCTCGCCGAACACGGCCTCTACACCTGCGCACCCAACCCGCGCGTCGGCTGCCTGATCGTGCGGGACGGCCGCACGCTCGGCCGCGGCTGGCACGTCCGGACCGGCGAGGCGCACGCCGAAGTGCGCGCCCTCGCCGATGCCGGGTCCGACGTCTCGGGAGCGACGGCGTACGTCTCCCTCGAGCCGTGTTCCTTCCACGGCAGGACGCCGCCCTGCACGGACGCCCTGGTCGAGGCGGGCATCCGGCGCGTCGTGGCCGCCATGACCGACCCGCATCCCCGTATCGCGGGGGCCGGCTTCGAGCGCCTGCGGGCCGCCGGCATCGCCGTCGAGTTGATCGACCTGCCCGAGGCGCGCGAGCTGAACCTGGGCTGGACCACCCGCCTCGCGACGGGGCGCCCCTGGGTGCGCATCAAGACCGCCGTGTCTCTCGATGGGCGGACCGCGATGGCGAGCGGCGAGAGCCAGTGGATCACGGGCGCCGCGGCCCGCGCCGACGTGCAGCACTGGCGCGCGCGCAGTTGCGCCGTGATCACCGGCGCCGGCACGGTGCGCCTCGACAACCCCCGGCTCACGGTGCGCGACGGGCGCTTCGCCGCGGACGGACGCCTGCGCCAGCCGCTCCGCGTCGTGGTGAGCGCGACCGGCGTCCTGCCTCCGGACGCCACCGTGCTCACGGACGGCGGCGCGCTGCTCCTCGCCTGCGGCCGCGACGGCGACCCCACGTCCGGCCCCGAGGTGTGGCGAGACGGCAATCCGCAGGTCGATCTCGCCAAGCTCCTGGCGTACCTGGGCGAGCGCCAGTGCAATGAAGTGCTCGTCGAGGCCGGACCCACGCTGGCCGGGGCCTTCCTCGAGACGGACCTTTGGGACGAACTGATCGTCTACGTCGCGGCCCGGCTCCTCGGCAGCGATGCCAGGCCCCTCGCGCGGCTGGGCCTCGCGCGCATGGCCGAGGCGGTCACGGGTAGAATCGCTGATGTGACCATGTTGGGAGAGGATGTCCGGCTCACGATCCGCCGCGACGCCGCTTCCTGACCACCTGGCGGGACTCGGCGACGGTCCCCCGAACGGGAGAACCGATGGCGGACGAAAAGCCCACGGACCTGGAACTCGACGGCAGCGGACGCCGCATCGCCATCGTTGCGGCGCGCTTCAATGCCTCGGTGGTGGACCCCATGCTCGATAGCGCCCTGGCGACCCTCGCCCGGTACGGGGTCGCGCAGGACGACATCGACGTGTTCCGCGTTCCCGGGTCGTTCGATCTGCCCGTCGTCGCCCGGCGTGCCGCCCAGTCCCTGGCACCGCACGCGGTCATCGCCCTCGGTGCGGTCATCCGCGGCGAGACCCCGCACTTCGATTACGTGTCCGGCGAGTGCGCCGCCGGCCTGCAGCGCGCCGCGCTCGAGACCGGCGTTCCGATGGTCTTCGGGGTGCTCACGACGAACACCGACGAGCAGGCGGTCGTGCGGGCCGATCCGGACCAGGGCGACAAGGGCGGCGACGCCGCCCGCGCCGCGCTCGAGTTGGCCGCGGTCCTCGACCGGCTCCGATGAACGCCTGGGCGCGCCGCCGCGCGCGACGCGCGCTGGTTCAGGCCATCTACCAGTGGCAACTCGGCGGCCAGCCCGCGGACGCCATCGGGGCGCAGTTCGCGGACAACGGCGCCCTCGACCGGGCGGATGCCGAGTTCTTCGACGCCTGCCTGCGCGGCGTGCTCGACGGCGCCCCGGAACTCGACGCCACGTTCGCTTCCTACCTCGACCGGAGCGTCGCCGCCCTCGACCAGGTCGAGCGCGCGATCCTGCGCGCCGGCGCCTACGAACTGCGCTCGCGCATCGACGTGCCCTTCCGCGTGGCCATCGACGAGTACGTACGGCTGGCCAAGACGTTCGGCGCCGAGGACAGCTACAAGTACGTCAACGGCATCCTCGACCGCGTCGCCCGCGATCTCCGCACCGCCGAGACCTGATGGACGAGTTCGCCCTGATCGACCGGATCGTCGCGATCCTGGGAGAGCGGGCCAAGGGCGAGGGCGTCCTGCTCGGGCCCGGCGACGACGCGGCCCTCGTCGCCGTACCTTCCGGCTTCGATCTCGCGGTCACCACGGACACGCTCGTAGCCGGGCGGCACTTTCCGACGGACGCATCCGGCGACCTCGTCGGTGCCCGGGCCATGGGCGTCAACCTCTCCGACCTCGCCGCGATGGGCGCGGAGGCCCGCTACTGCGTGGTGGCACTCACCGCACCGGAGCCGAACATCCCCTGGATCGAAGCCTTTGCCCGGGGTCTGGCCGAAGCCGCCGCGCGCCATGGCGTCGCCGTCGTGGGCGGCAACCTGGCACGCGGCCCCTTGAGCGTGTCCGTGGCGGCGCACGGCATCGTGCCCCGAGGCGAGGCCCTCGTGCGTTCAGGCGCCCGTCCCGGAGACCGGGTGTACCTGTCCGGCGCCCTCGGCGTCGGGTACGCGGCCCGACTCGCCGGCGACCCGCGCTTCTACCGGGTCGAGCCCAGGCTTGCGCTTGGTGTTTCGCTTCGGGGCATCGCGTCCGCCGCCCTCGACATCTCGGACGGGTTCCTGTCCGACCTCGGTCACCTCTGCACCGCGAGCGCGGTGGGCGCCGAGGTTGACCTCGAGTCCGTGCCCGTCTGCCCGGACGTCGACGCGCGCACCGCGCTCTCCTGCGGGGACGACTACGAGTTGCTGTTCACGGCGTCGGCGCCAACGCCGGTCGCGGAGTCGGTACATCCCGTCGGCAGGATCGTCGTGGGGGAGGGCGTGACCCTGTTCGATGCCGGACGTCCCGTGGCGCTGGACCCCAACCATCCCGCGGGTTTCCGCCATTTCGAATAGCCGTCTCACGCCGCGCGACCTGGCCGCCCCGGACGTGCTGGTCGCCACCGGTCTCGGGGCCGGCTTCCTGCCGCTCGCACCCGGCACGTGGGGCACCCTGCTAGGCGCGCTCCTCTGGTGGATAGCGTTCGCGGGCGCCTCGCCGCTGGTGCAGGTCGCGGCGACCGCCACGCTGGTGGCGGGCGCCGGCTGGCTCCTGCACTTTCTTTGCGCGCGGCGACGCCTGCACGACGATCCCGCCCTGGTGCTGGACGAGGTCGCCGGCGTCTGGGTTGCGCTCCTGTTCGTCCCGCCCGAGCTACCCCTGATGGTCGCGGCATGCGTCCTGTTCCGCCTGTTCGACATCTGGAAGCCGTGGCCGGTGTCCTGGGCGGACCGGGAGGTCGGAGGTGGCCTCGGCGTGCTGCTCGACGATGTCCTGGCGGGACTCCTCGCCCTCGCCGTGATCCACGCGGGGCGCTGGGCGGTCGCTGCGGTCTGACCGCGGCTCCGGCTTCAGCCGGCGCCGACGAGGAACTCCAGCAGGGCCTTCTGCGAATGGAGGCGGTTGCCCGCTTCGGTGACCACGACGGACCGGGGATCGTCGAGCATGTCGGCGCTGACTTCCTCGCCGCGGTGCGCCGGCAGGCAGTGCATGAACACCGCGTCGTCACTCGCGAGGTCGAGCAGCGCCGGCGTCACCTGGAAGCCCTCGAACGCGCGGCGGCGCTCCCCGGCCTCACCCTCGTGGCCCATGGAGGACCACACGTCCGTCACCACGAGGTCCGCATTCTCCACCGCCGCACGCGGGCAGTCCATCCACTCGGCGCTGTTGACACCGGCAAGCAGCGCCGCGTCGGGCCGATACGTCTCGGGCGTCGCAATCCTGAGGTCGAAGCCGAACTGCCGCGACGCGTTGATGTAGGAGTGGCACATGTTGTAGCCGTCGCCCACGAACGCCACGGTCCGGCCGGCGATCGGGCCCCGGACTTCCTCGAAGGTCTGTACGTCCGCCAGCAACTGGCACGGGTGGAAGCGCGCGCTCATCCCGTTGATCAGCGGGACCGCGGACGCCTCCGCGAACGCCGTCACGTCTTCGTGGCGCAGCGTGCGCAGCATGACGATGTCCACCATTTCCGCCAGCACGCGGGCCGTATCCTCGATCGGCTCGGAGCGCGAGATCTGTGTTTCCCTGGGCGTCAGGCAGATGGCGTGGCCACCCAACTGGTGCATGCCGACCTCGAACGCGACGCGCGTGCGTGTCGAGTTGAGTTCGAACACCATCGCGAGCGTCTTGCCCGCGAGCGGGCGCCAGTCACGGCCCTCGCGGTGCCACCGCTTCAGCTCGGCTGCACGGGAGACGACGTGCGTCAGTTCCTCGGGACTGAAGTCCGTGAGGCTCAGGAAGTGGCGTGTCTCCATACCGCCTTCCATTCCGCCAGAGAGGGAGGCCATCATGCGAGCCCGTTGACGAGGTCGACGACGATCCCCACGACCTCGTCCGCCTCGTCGTCGGTCAGGATCAGCGGCGGCAGCAGCCGCACGACGTTCCCGGCGGCGACGTTCAGCAGCAGGCCGCGGTCGAGCGCCTCCTGGGCGAGTTGGGTGCACTGCTGGTGGAGCTCGACGGCGAGGAGCAGCCCCTTGCCGCGGATCTCCTTCACCTGGTTGTTGCCCCTGAGTCCTTCCCGGAGCCCGGCGAGGAAGCGGTCCCCGAGTTCAGCGGCCCGTTCGATCAGCCCCCCTTCGAGTTCGTCGAGCACGGCGTTCGCGGCGGCGCAGACGAGCGGGTTGCCCCCGAAGGTCGATGCGTGTGTCCCCGGAACGAGGATCTCGGCGGCCTTGCCCCGGGCCAGGCAGGCGCCGATGGGCACGCCGTTGCCGAGGCCCTTCGCGGTAGTCACCACGTCCGGCAGGATGTCGGTGTGCTGGTAGCAGAAGTACCGGCCCGAGCGTCCGTTCCCGGTCTGCACCTCGTCCAGCATCAGCAGCCAACCGTGGTCGTCGCAGAGGGCGCGCAGCTCCGGCAGGTAGTCGTCGCCCGGTATCCGGATGCCGCCCTCGCCCAGGATCGGCTCCACCAGCACCGCCACGACGTTCTTGTCGTTCGCCGCGATGGTGCGGATCGCGGAGACATCGTTGTACGGCGCGCGTACGAAGCCGCTCAGCAGCGGCTCGAAGCCGGCCTGCACCTTGCGGTTGCCGGTGGCCGTCAGCGTCGCCATCGTACGCCCGTGGAAACTGTCGTCCACGACCACGACGGCCGGCGCCGCCACGCCCTTCGAGTGGCCGTACAGCCGCGCGAGCTTGATGGCGGCCTCGTTCGCCTCGGCGCCGGAGTTGCCGAAGAAGACGTTGTCCATGCCCGACAGGGCCACCAGCCGCTCCGCGAGCCGCTGCTGGTTGGCGATCCCGTACAGGTTCGACGTGTGGAGGAGCTGGCCGGCCTGGTCCGCGATGGCCTTCGTGACCCCGGGATGCGCGTGGCCGAGCCCGGTCACCGCGAGGCCGCAGAGGGCGTCCAGGTACTCCTTGCCCGCGTCGTCGTAGATCCGGGCTCCCTTCCCGTGATCGAAGGTCACGTCGTACCGCCCGTAGGTGGGCATGATCGCTGTCATCTGGCCGACTCCTCGAGGCGCGCGTGGCGCCCCAAAACAAACCGGGCAGCGGTCAGGCTGCCCAGAAACGCGCGACTATAGCGGAGATTCGCGGCAGTTCAAGGGGGTTGGGGCGGGCCTTGAAG
>VXNE01000535.1 GCA_009840715.1 Gammaproteobacteria bacterium | reverse complement strand
TAAGGTTCTTTTGCGAGGGGTTCCCCCTCGCGCTCCCCGGCTAAGGGCTTTTTTTGTGCCCGCCATTCGGGAGACGATAGGGCCCTGCCGTCGCGACCGGAAAGGGCATGGCCGAGCACTACGAGAACCTCACCGTCGACCGGGACGGACACGTCGCCGTCGTCACCTTCAACCGGCCCACCAGGGCGAACGCCCTGGACCACGCCCACCTGGTCGATATCGAGGCGGCCGCCCTGTCGTTTCGCGAAGACACGGAGACCCGCGCCATCGTGTTCACCGGTGCGGGGAAACACTTCTCGTCCGGCCACGACCTGAATTCGACGCCGCCGGCGGAGGGCGGCCTCGTGGGCCGGCGCCGCACCGCGCGCATGGGCGAACGCGCCGTGCAGGCGTTGCAGGACATCGACCAGATCACCATCGCCGCGTGGAACGGGGCCGCGATGGGCGGCGGCGCCTGTCTCGTCACCGCCCTCGACCTGCGCATCGGCGCGGACGACTGCTTCATGCAGTATCCCGAGATCGACATCGGCGTGAACCTGATGTGGAAGAGCCTGCCCCTCATCACCCACATCGCCGGGCCGTCGCGGGCCAAGCGACTGGTCGTCGGGGGCGAGCGGACCCACGCCGAGACGCTGCTGGCCTGGGGCGTCCTCGACGAACTCGTGCCCCGGCCGCAACTCCTGGACCGCGCGCTGGAAGTTGCCGCGTTCTATGCCGCGAAGCCGCCCATCGCGGCGCAGATGATCAAGCGGAGCGTCAACGCCATCGTGTCCTCCCTCGACACCGCGGTCATGCACATGGACGTGGACCAGAACCTGCTCACGGCGATGACGGAGGATCGGCGCGCGGCAATCCAGGCATATCTCGAGAAAACGACGCCGACCTTCACCGGCAACTGAACGAAACCACCACCGGAGACCCATCGCCGATGACTGCCATCGACACCGGCACCGAGGAGCTGCTCTGCGACCTCGATGAGGGCGTGGCCACGATCACCCTCAACAAGCCACACAAGCGCAACGCCCTCGGCGACATCCTGACCCCGGCCCTGCGCGCGACCCTGCTCACGGTGGAGGAGGATCCCCGCTGCGGCGCGGTCGTGATCACCGGCGCCGGCACGGCGTTCTGCGCGGGCGGCGACGTGTCGGGGATGGGGGGCCGCTCCACACCTGCGCCAGACAAACCGCGGCCTTCCTTCGAGGACGGCGTCCGCAACCTGGTCCGCAAGCAGGAGACGCTAACCCTGCGCCTGCACGAACTCGCGAAGCCGACCATCGCCGCCCTACCCGGCCCGGCCGCCGGGGCGGGCCTCTCCATCGCGCTCGCCTGCGACCTCCGGATCATGGCCGACTCGGCGTTCATCACCACGGCGTTCGCGAAGATCGGGCTTTCAGGCGACTACGGCGGGAGCTGGCTCCTGACCCAGCTCGTGGGCCCGGCCGTGGCCAAGGACCTGTACCTGACCGCCCGCCGCGTCGGCGCCGAGGAGTGCCTCGCGCTCGGCATCGCCAACCGCGTGGTCCCGTTCGACGACCTGCAGGCCGAGGCGCACGCCCTCGCCGCCGGGATCGCCAACGGCCCGCGCACGGCGCTGCGCTACATGAAAGAGAACCTGAACCGGGCCCTCCACGCCGACTTCCGCACCTGTCTTGCCATGGAGGCCGACCGGATGTCCCGCAGCGCGCAGCATGACGACCACCGGGAGGCCGTGCGGGCGTTCCTGGAGAAGCGGGCGCCGCGGTTCGACCATCCGGCGTAGGAATCCCCGATGAGCTCTGACGGAGTGGAACTGATGGCGAGCAAAGAGTCGTACGAAGATTGGGACCCGGCGGAGTTTCTGCGGGACCGGGAGACGATTGTCGAGTATCTCCAGGCGGCCCTTGAAGAAAACGACCCCAAGTTCTTCGTCAAGGCCCTGGGCAATGTCGCTCGGGCGAAGGCCAAGGTAACCTGAGGCTCGGCCACCTCCTCCGGACGACGGCACGACAGGACTCTCCATGGAACAAAGACGCATCGGCAACACCGATCTCGTGACCTCGGTCATCGGCTTCGGCACTTGGGAAATGAGCACGACGATGTACGGCGACATCGACGTGAACGAGGCGAGCCGGGCGGTCAACCTCGCAGTCGACCATGGCATCACGCTCTTCGACACGGCGGAGGTCTACGGCCCGTTCCATTCCGAGGAACTGCTCGCGAAGGCGCTCGGCGCGAGGCGCCGGGACATCGTGCTCGCCACCAAGGTCGGCTTCCGCTACGACCCCGAGACGCAGCGCGTGAACGGCCTGGACTCGACCCGCGAGAACGTCATCGCACGCACTGAGGGTTGCCTGCGACGGCTCGACACCGACGTCATCGACCTCATGATGATCCACTGGCCGGACCACGACACCGCCCTCGAGGAGACGATGGGCGCCCTCGAGCAGCTCAAGCAGGATGGCAAGATCCGTCACTACGGCGTCTCCAACTTCGACGTGGCCATGCTCACGGAGTGCCACCGGCACGGCGCCCTGGCCGTCAACCAGGTCGGCTACCACCTGTTCGACCGGCGCATGGAGGCCGAGGTGCTGCCTTGGTGCCAGGCGAACGACGTTGGCTACATGGCCTACGGCTCGCTCGGTTTCGGTCTCCTGACCGGCGCGTTCACCCCAGAGACGACCTTCGCCGAACACGACTGGCGCCGCCGCGGCAACGCCTTCGACCTGCCCCTCTTCGAGCGGGAGCCGTTCCTGGCGGAGATCCGCGTCTGCAACCGCCTGGCCGAACTCGCCGCCGACCACGGGCGTTCCGTGGCCCAGCTCGCGCGCGCCTGGGTGGTCGGCCATCCCGCCGTCAGCGTCGCCCTCGTGGGCATGCGCAACGAGCACGAACTTCGGGAGAACGTCGCGGCCGCGGACTGGCGGCTCACCGACGCGATCCGTGCCGACATCGACCGGGTGTTCGAGGAGGAAGGCGTGCCGACGCACGTCGATACGCCGCAGGCCCTGTCCCCGCCGGGGCTGCGGCCGCGCGCGAGTGGAGGGTGAACATGGATCCGACAGACCTGAAGCAGCAACTGGAAGCCGCGCTCGCGAAGCACCACGGCGTCGGTGCGAGCGCGGCCGTCTATCGAGGCGGCGAGGTCACCACAGCGGCTGCGGGGCTGGCCAACAACGTCTCCGGGGTGGAGATGACACCGGAAACGCTGCTGCACATCGGCTCCATCACCAAGCTCTTCAATACCACCCTGCTCATGCAGTTGGTGGACGAAGGAGTCGTCGCCCTGGACGATCCGATCAGCCGGCACCTCCCGGAACTCAAGCTCGGCGACCCGGATGCGCTCGCGGCCATCACGCTGAAGATGCTGGTCAACCACACCAGCGGCATCGACGGCGAGATCGTGCCGGAGCACGGGCACGACCAGGAAACGATCGCCCAGGCGATCCCCCGATTTGCCGAGATGGGCCAGATCCACGGCCCGGGGGAGGACTGCTCCTACTGCAACACGGCTACGGTCATCGCCGGCTACCTCTGCCAGAAGCTGACCGGGAAGAGCTGGTACGACCTGGTCAGGGAGCAGATCTTCGAGCCGCTCGGCATGGAGCACGCCGCGGCGCTCCCGGAAGAGGCGCTATTGCACCGGGCGAGCGCGGGGCACTTTCTCGATCCCCGGAGCGGGAAGAACGTCCGCACGACCTTCGCCTTCCTGCCCCTGAGCTTCGCGCCGGCGGGCGCGACCCTGATGATGTCCGCCGCCGATCTCGTGACATTCTGCCGCACCCACATGAACGGGGGTGTCGGCCCCAACGGCGTGCGCATCCTGAGCGAGGCGGGCGCGCGCGCGATGCAGTCCCGCACCACGGGCTACCAGGGGCCGGGGTTCGCCGGCGGCTTCGGGCTCGGCTGGATGCTCGACGACGACGGCAGCATGGGCCATGGCGGCGGCGGTCCGGGCATCCTGTCCTGGCTGTCGGCGCATCCGGACCGTGACTTCGCCATCGCCGTCCTGACCAACGTCCAGCACGGCATGACCATCATCAACGAGGTGACCGGCCCTTACCTCACGGAACTCGGGGTGCCCGACCGCGGCCGCGAACTCGAGGACTTCGCCGGGCGCCCGGAGGTCCCGTTGGAGAATCCTTCAACCGTACTCGGCCAGTTCGAAAACTGTGCGCAGATGTTCGAGATCCTGGAGCACGAGGGCGGCTACGGCATGCGCCTGAAGATGAAGTTCGCGTTCTACGACGGGATCACCACGGACTGGATGCCGGTGCAGCCCATCCGGTTCATCGGTCAGAACATCTTCCTCCCCCGGGACCAGGTGGGCGAACTGCCGACGGCCTACGCGCTGGTGAATCCGGAGGCCGGGGTGCCCAGGCATCTGGCCGGTATGGGGCGGCTGTACAAGCGGGTGGGCTGACCGCGCGACCCGGCCCCCTACGCATACGGGTCAAAGGGAGGATTCAACGCGACTTGCTTTCGCGAGAGTCCGAGCACCCGCTTGAGCTCCGGATGGCGATCGAGCAGCTCGGGGGATAGCCGTCCCAGATTCGGAATGTAGTGACTCCCCGCGTGGGGCCCATGGATGTAGTGGCGGGTGTAGTTCTCGCTCAGCGAGACGCGCAGCCCGGTCCGGGTGCGCGGCAACGCGGAGTGGAACGTGCCCCCTTGCCACATCGCCACCGAGCCGGCCTTCGCCTCCAGGCGCACGACCGGATAGGGCGTATCGGTGACGTCGCTGTCGTGCGGCCAGACGCTGTGACCGATGTGGTGGCTGGCGGGGACCAGAAGGGTCGGACCGTCGGCCTCGTCGACCTGGTCCGTGCAGATCCACGTACAGTTCAACCTGTGACAGATCTGCCCGGCCCCCATCGGGATCCCTTCCACCTCGTTGTCGGTGTGCAGCGGCAAGTTCTGGTAGAAGTAGTAGTCGTCGGCAGGGGCGTGGTCTGCGGGGCCCTTCAGGATGATCGTGTTGGTCCTGAGTACCGCGCGCTGGCCCAGCATCAGGCGAACCAGCGCCAGCTTCGCCGGGTTGATGGCTGCCTCGATGAACACGTCGTCCTCGTCGTAGAGCAGACCCGCCGAGAGATCCGCGGTGATCGTCGCGGTTCGATAGTCGCCGACCGATACGTTGTTCCCCTTTTCGTAGGCGGCCAGCGCCGCGTCGCGAAAACGCTCTACCCACGCATCGTCTACACCGAGGGGTCCCGGTGAGACCACGGTAAAGCCGTAGGTCAAGAGCTCCACAGCGTTCCGGGCCAACCCGTAGCGCTCGATGTCGGACATGATCGAGTCGAGGCTCGGGATGGTGCTCCGCTCGGCGATGTTCATCTTCCGCTCCTCGCCGCTGAGTCAGGAAAGTGAGGCTGCGAAACCGAGGATATCGCGGCTCGTCGCACCGTAGATAGGGCCAGGCGAGGGGTTCCGGGCGTGGTCTCCGTCCGGGTCATAGATCTTGCCGAACGCCGCCAGCATGCCCGGAGCCGCCATGTGGGCGTTTTCGCGCAGGGACATCAGCTCGCACGGTGGAGCATCGTACGCTCCTGGTCCCGCAAGGTGGGGACAGCACGCATAGACGCCCGCGATCTCATCGATCCAGCCTTCCCGCCTTGCTTTGAGCGCGGTGGCGAGGCAGAGGTTGCCTCCGCCCGACCCCCCGACACGACGATGTGAGAGATGCCGAGCGCGTCCTTGTTTGCGGCGGTCCACCGGGTGGCGCTGGCGCAGTCGTTCAGACCCGCCGGGAAGACGTGGTTGCCGAGCTTGCCGGCGGAGTTCCGGAACTCGACGCCGACCACCACCATGCCCCTTGCCGCTAGCTCGTCCTTCCATCTCCGGTACTGCGGGTCGTTCGCGCTGAATGCGCCCATGCCGCCGCCGTGAGTGTGGACGATGCCGGGCAGTGGGCGGTCTCCTTCCGCGCCATGTTGGGCGGGCTCGTGGATGAAGAGGGGAATCTCGTTGCCGTCGGCGCCCTGGATGACCTCTGTCCGCCGGGTAACGCCCGGAACCGGCGGCAGGCCGCCAAACACCTTGGCATACATCGGATCCGACATCGCTTCATACGCGGCAAAGTACTCGAGAAGCTCCTCATGGGAAGAACCCGAACCGTCGCCAACCGCCAGCTCGTCCAGCTCGCCGTATCCCCACGTGCTGGTCATGACTTCGACCAATCGCGGATCGATACGCGGATCGGTTTTCAGGGTCAGGGTCGGGTCGCCTAGCAGCCCCGGCGGTTTCGGCAGATAGTCAGACATCGTGTACGCCTCTGGGCAAACCGGCATCACGGCTCGATGACTCGACCGGCGCTGTGCCTTGCGGCCAGGTGGCGCAACTTGTCATCGAACGTGGCCAACGCGTCGGCGCCGACCTCTACCGCGGTTGCGAGGTGGAGAGCGCCGGCGAAGTCGAATCCCTGCTCATACCAGCGGAGTGCCTGCGCAATCCTGCCGGGTGCCTCCGCGCTGACTCCCGCCAGCCCGAGCAGTTTGCGAAACGCGGCGGTCACCGCAGACGGACCAAGCCCGTAGACACTCCGCAAGACCCATTCGGTCTCCAGCAGCACGGACAGAGGAACGAATGCCGATCGGTCTTCGAGCAACGCCGCGACCCGGGAAGCCTGCTCCTCGTCGTCCCTGGCAAGCAATCGGACGAGGAGATTGGTGTCCAGGACGATCACGATCCGTCGTCGAGCCCCGGCGGCACTGCGCGCCGCAGGTCTTCGAGCGACCGTCGCGGGCCGGTGTAACCCGTGCAGCCCATCACGTCCTCGATGCTGGTTGCCCGAAAGGTCGAGACGGGCCGCAACAACAGTCCTTCCGGCGTATCCTCAACGTCGAATTGGATGCCGGGTTCCCAACTGTGCGCGACTCGGATGGCGCTCGGGATGACGACTTGTCCCTTGCTGGACATTCTGGTCGATGCCATTGCAGATCCAGTCGTAAGAAACGGGTAAGACGTTAGCTGCGCACCCGACACCACGTCAAGTGTCGGATACGGTCGGCGAGATGTGGTCAGCGAACCGACTTCCACCGTAACGTTCACTTCGGCACCCGCGCCCACCC
>VXNE01000424.1 GCA_009840715.1 Gammaproteobacteria bacterium | reverse complement strand
GATGCCTTCCCGGCCGCGCAGTGCGCCGAGGGCGGTCTGGATGGTCTTTTCGGGCTGGGTGGAGAACGGGGTCCGGTAGGCGTAAACGCCGCGGTTCAGCATCAGCCGGCGGCGGGCCTGGCTGTTGTTGGTGAACACGTAGATCGGCACGTGGGGAGGCTGGCAGCTCGTGACGAGGTCCGCCATCAGGCCGCGCCGCGTGATGACGACGATCCCCGCCGCGGCGATCGACTCAGCCAGTCCCGCCGCGGCCACGGCCAGGTGGTGCTTGTCGGTGTCGGTCTCGAGGTCTCGGGCGAAGCCGAGCCCCGGGAAGCGCTCGCTCGCGGCGGCGATCTTCGAGAGCTGTTCCACCGAGCGCACCGGGTAGCGGCCCACGCTCGTCTCCCCCGAGAGCATGACTGCATCCACGCCCTCGTAGACCGCGTTTGCGACATCGGTCACCTCCGCGCGGGTCGGGATGGGGTTCTCGATCATCGACTCGAGGAGGTGCGTGGCCACGATGCAGCGCTTGCCGAGACGGGCGCACGTGCGCACGAGTTCGCGCTGCACGTTGGGCATGGCGGCGATGTCGATCTCGATGCCGAGGTCGCCGCGCGCGACCATGATGCCGTCCGCGGCCCGGGCGATCTCCTCCGCGTTCTCGAGGCCCTCGCGGTTCTCGATCTTGGCGATGACCTTGAGCGACGCGTTCTTGCGTCCGAGCAGGTGGCGCAGCTCCATCACGTCGCCCGCGCCGCGCACGAACGACAGCGCGACGTAGTCGACGTCGTGCTCCATGCCGAACAGGATGTCGTCGCGGTCCTTGGCGGTGATGGACGGCAGGTTGATGTGCACGCCCGGCAGGTTGACGTGCTTGCGGCTGCCGAGCAGCCCGCCGTCCACGACACGGCAGCGCACGCACGCGGCGCTCTTCTCGATGACCTCGAGGTTGATGAGCCCGTTGTCCAGCGTCAGGGCGCTGCCGGCCTCCACCGCCGCCGGCAGGTCGGGGTAGTTGACGTGGATCTCGCCGTCCACCACCGGGCCCGCGACCCGCAGCGAGACTTCCTCCCCCTGCTCGAGCGGAACGGCGGTGTCCGTGTCGCCCGTGCGGATCTCCGGTCCCTGGGTGTCGAGCAGCACCGGCACCGGGAACTTGACCTTGCGGTTCAGCGTCTTGATCCAGTTGATCGTGCGCAGCGCCGTCTCGTGATCCGAGTGCGACATGTTGACCCGCACCACGTCCATGCCCGCCTCGTAGAGGCGCGACAGGGTCTCGAAGTCCGCCGTGGCGGGCCCGACGGTGCAGACGATCTTGGTGCGGCGGTCCATCCCGTTCAGCGTAACACCGCGCCATTGACGGTCGATGAAGGTCCGTACGAAGCAGCGTCCTCAGGGTCGTCCCAGAACGCCGCCACGGCATCCCCCAACGCCGCGGCGCGCACGCGCTCGGGCCGCCAGTGAGCAGGGAAGAACGCCTGGCAGCGCGACTCCGTGAAGCGCGGGTCGACGAGCACGACGACGCCCCGGTCGTCCGGTCCGCGCACGGCCCGTCCGGCGGCCTGCACGACCTTGGCCATGGCCGGCTGCAGGTAGGCCACCGTGAACCCGTCGTCGCCGTACCGTTCCGCCACGAGGTCCCGCTCCGTGGACGGCGGCGGCAGGCCCGGGCCCACTACGATGACCCCGCGCAGGGCGCCCCCGTCGAAGTCCACGGACTCGGCGAACACGCCGCCCATGACGACGGCCCCGATACAGGGCGCGTCCCGCCCCGAGAGCTCTGCCAGGAAGACCGCGCGCTCGTCGTCCGCCATGCCGGGCCGCTGGGCCGCGACGCGGAACGGCGACACCGCGGCGAGCGCCGGCGCAAGGAGGTCCAGGTAGGCGAACGACGGCAGCGCGACCAAGTAGTTGCCCGGCGCCGCCTCCGTCACGGCGCGCACGGCGCCTACGAGCGCGTCCAGGGTACGGGCGCGGTCGCGATAGTAGGTGGAGACGTCCGGCACGACGAAGACCCCGAGCGCGTCCTCGGGGAACCCGGCGTCGACGCGGCCGCTCCGCGCGTCCGGCTGGCCGTGCAGCGCCTGGAAGAGCGCCGGCGGCGACAGGGTCCCGGAGAACCGCACGGCGCCATGGAACCCGTCGAGAACGTCGGCGATGTGGGCCGCTGGCGATAGGCAGGTCATGCGTACCGAGATTTCGCGCCCCTCCGTCGCGAGGAGATACCGATAGTCCGTCTCGTCGAACCAGCCGGCGCCCGCGACGAATCGATAACAGTCGCCCAGGAACGTCCGGGCGGCCGGCGAAGCTGCGAGGTCGACCTCGGCGGCCGTCGCGAGCAGCCGTTCGAGCGCGCGCAGCAACGCGGCGGGTTGGGCGATGGGTCCGTCCTCCTCCTCGCGCCGCAGCTTGAGCAGGGCCCGGTCGACAGAGCGAATGCGCTTCGAGAGGCCGGCGGGGGCGTCTTCGAGCGCGTTCCGGCACGCACGGCGCTCCATCGAGACGCTCAGCATGTCGCTCGTCCGGGCGGCGAGCTGGTGCGCCTCGTCCACGAGCAGGCCGGCGCTGCCGGACGCGTGCGTGACCAACCGCCGCAGCCGCACGACCGGATCGAAAACGTAGTTGTAGTCGCAGATCACCACGTCGGTCCACGCGGCCGTGTCGAGGGACAGTTCGAACGGACACACGGCGTGTTCGCGCGCCACGGCCTCCACGCGTTCGCGCGCCACGAGGCCCTGCGCGAGCAACGCCTCGCGGGCCGGGGGCATGCGGTCGTAATAGCCCCGGGCGTAACCGCAGTGCGCCGGGTCGCACGGCGTGCCGGGTTCGAAGCAGATGCGGTCCTTTGCGGTCACGGTCACCGCCGATACGTGGTTTTCTTGCGAGGCGTGCCCCCTCGCGCTCCCCGGCTGAGGGCTCTCCGCTCCGCACCGCGCAAGCGCTTCCTCGGCCGCGCGCTGGCCGGTGCCGCGGGCGGTCAGGAAGACCGTGCGGTCTACGCGTCCCGCCCCCATCGCCCGGAGGGCGGAGTACACCATCGAGACGGTCTTGCCGCTCCCGGTCGGGGCCTCGACGAGCAGTTGTCCGGCGTCCCGGAACGCGCGGAACGCGCCGCGCGCCATGCGGCGCTGGTGGTCCCGGAAGTCGTCGAAGGGGAATGCCAGGTCCTCGAGCACGGCGTCGCGGCGGGCCGTGTGCGCGAACCTCCCCGCAAGCCAGGACGCGTACGCGTCGACGGTCCGGGCGAGGTAGTCCGCGGCGTCCTCGCGGGTCACGGTTTCCTCCACCTGCCGGGACGATTCGCCGTCGGGACGCAGGTACGTGAGCCTGAGCCGCCAGGATGGGCGCTCCTCGTCGACGAGCCCGGCATAGAGGCGGAGTTGCGCGAGGTGCAGGTGCCCCAGGTGCGCATGCAGGCGGTCGACGTCCGAGCGCGTCGTCTTGAACTCCTCGATGAGGCCGGCCTCCGGATCGAAGCCGTCGATGCGGCCGCGCACGGTCAGCGCGACGCCGTGCCGCTCGAGCGTGGCCTCCACCGCGACCTCGCGGCGATGGCTGTCGGGCCGGCCGCGTTGCGCCCGGCGCTGCGCGCCGATGCCCTCGACGGCGGTGGTGGCCCGGTCGTAGCGGTAGTGAAGGTCGCCGCGGCGGTGTACGAACGCGGCGAGTTCCCGCACGGCGACGGTCACCGCGACGGGCTCCCGAGCGTGCGCCGGAACCGCCGCGTTCACCGGAACCGGAGCACTCGCACGGGCAGGTCCGCGGCCCGCAGCCGGTCGATCCACAGCCGCTGGTGGCGCCGCAACTGGTCGGTGGGACCCTTCACTTCCGCGAACTCGTACGAGCCGTCCTCGTAGACCGCGGTCAGGTCCGGGAAGCCGGTCCGGGCGCGGTCGAGGTCCTCGGCGACGATCGCGAGGAGCCGGCGCACGTCGGCCATGGGGATGCCCGCGAGCACGCGGCCGAGGGTCGCCCTGTCCAGCGCGCGCCAGTCGACCAGGCGGTTGGCGATGCCGCGCCGCGACTCGGCCGTGGCGAGCATCGCGGCGCGCAAGGACGCGTCGTCCAGGGCGAGCGGGTCGTCGCAGAGCCCGCGGCGCGTCGCGAAGAAGTCCGGCCAGAACAGGTCGATCGGGGCGTTCTGGAAGGCGTTGACGAACACGCCGTCCACGGGCGCGAACACCCAGTGCCAGTAGGCGAGGCCGAAGAGTCCGAGCGGGAGTGCGTTCTCCAGGTGCCAGACGTCGCCGCCGCGGGCGACCAGGGTTTCCGCGGCGGCCGCCTCGACGCGGCTGGCGTACGACGGGTCCCAGGCGAAGTCGTCGATCGCGTATTGCGGCGCGGCGCGCGGGGCTCCGAAACGCTCCGCGAAGTCGCGCTCGAGGGCCGAGCGCGGCCGCTCGCGCATGGTGGCGCGCAGCCCCTCGAGGCCGGTGTCGTCCGCCAGGCGCTTCAGGATCCGCGCGGTCCGTTCCCGCGCCGGCGACGCGGTGGAACGGGCGTAGCACGAGAGCGCGTCGTCGAGGGCGCCGCTACGCTCGAGGCGGCGCGCAAGGCGGTTGAGGATGCGGCTGCGACGGTGCTCCAGCAGCCGTGCCCGGGCAGGGTGCCAGAGGGCCTCCACCACCAGCGCCGCGGACTCGGCCTGCGGCGCCGCGCCCAGTTCCTCGACGTAGTCGCCGATCCGCGCGAGCGCGAGCCAGGCGTCGAGGGACGCGCGGTCGGGAAAGAGGCGCCGCTCCCGGCACAGTGCATAGTTCTCGTACCGCACGATGCCGAGATCGCGCACGACGAAGGCCGCGAGGTCCGAACGCCGGTCGCCGAAGAAGAGCAGCCGGTACAGCTCGAGGCGTTCGGGGGCGGCCAGCGTCACCCAGGGGCAGTGCCATGCGAAGCGCGAGCGCACGACCGCTTCCGGATAGCGGGCCAGAATCGCATCGACCAGGGCGTCCTTGCGGCCCGCAGGAGCCTCGAGGGGGTACCAGCGCTCGAGCTCCGCGCGCCGGCCGCGCCCGAGGAGCGTCTCGACGGGCACGTCCGGACACGCGAGCACCAGGCCCGCCTCCACCAGTTCGCCCAGCGCCTCGTCGCACCGCGGGACTTCGCGGTACTCCAGCGTGTCCACGCGCACGACCGGCCCCTTGCGAGAAATGAGCCGGGCGAAGAGCCGCTGCGCTTCGTCGGACAGGGCAGAGACCGTCGCGCCGAACGCCCGTTCGTCGGGCGTGAGCAGGTCGTCGTACTGGCGGTGCACGCTCTCTATGAGCAGGAGCAGGTTGTCCGCGTAGTAGTGGTCCGGCGGCGGCTCGGTGGCGACGAGGCGGGGCGGCGCGACCTCCGCACTACCGCCCATCCAAGGACTTGCCACGACGCGCTTCACACGGGGCTGCAAGACATGACCTCGCATTATAGCGGTTGTCTGTACATGCATACAGCCCAGAGGCACACGTTGCGGGCAGGCGCTGGCGTGAGCGTGCGCTATGGAGTATCTATGGCGACATGCGGCCCGCCCCCTACTGCCTCTGCGCCCCGGTCACGGAGAAGGCCATCGAGAACGTCCGCGCCAACGGCGGCGCGGGCGCGTACAAGGACACCCACCCGTGGTACCTGGCACAGGAGATGCTCGCGCAGGCCCGGTCGCGGGACGAGACCCTCGTCGTCCTGTTCGCGTCCGGCGAGCCGGAGGAGTTCGGCTGGTGGGCCGAGATCGAGGACATCGACGTCGAGGCCTTCCATCGCGGCACCTGGGAGACGCGCTGCGCGTTCAGCGGGCTCCGGCCCGTCGCCGAGATCTTCCGGCCCCTCGACAGCGTCGCCCTCTACCCGGGCGTGGAGCAGTTGCGGCGCGAGGCGATCGAGCCGGTCACGCAGCACCGGCAATACCTGAACCGCACGCTGCTGCGCCCCTACGCGATCGCGGAAACCCCGCCGTACGTGGGACGCGAGGAAACTGCGCCCGAGGGCGGGCCCGAGGACGCGCCCAAATCCGGCATCAACTGAACTTCGGCGCCCGCTTCTCGAGGAACGCGCTCACGGCTTCCTTGTGCTCGGCACTCGCGCGAGCGCGGTGCAGCGCCTCGATCTCCCGCTGCTGCACGGCAGCGATATCAGTCTCCGCGCCGTTCTCGGTCAGCAGTCGCTTGATCCACCGGACCTGCGGCCCCGGGTTCGCCGCCATCGACGTCGCGACGCCGAGCGCCGTTTCCAGCAGCGTTTCCGGCGTCGTCAACCGGTCCGCCAGGCCCATCTCGAAGGCCTCGCGCCCCGAGTAGAGCCGTCCCGAGAGGCACATCTCGCTCGCCCGTCCGAACCCCATGCGCTGGACGAGGAAGTGCGAGCTGGCGAGCTCCGGCGTCAGGCCCATCTTGACGAAGGCCATGGCGAACTTCGCGTCCTCGGATGCGACGATGACGTCCATCGGCAGGATCATGGTGGCGCCGACGCCCACGCTCGGCCCGTTCACCGCCGCCACGATCGGCTTCGAACTTCGGACGAGCCCGACCCAGTCGCCTACCGGCTCGTCCTCCACCCCATCCAGCCGGGCCTGGAAGTTGTCGCGGATGTCCGCCCCGGCGCAGAAGCCGCGTCCCGCCCCGGTGACGACGATCGCCCCGATGGCCGCGTCGCCGTTGCAGCGCTCGATGGCGTCCACGAGTTCCCGGTTCATCGCGTATGTCCATGCGTTCAGGCGTTCCGGCCGGTGGAGCGTCAGAACGGCGACGTTGCCCTCCGTGCGAAACCGGATCTGCTCGTAGTTGCTGTCCGCCATGTGCGCCCATCCGTCGCTGGAAACGGCCAAGTATCGGCAATGTCGCACACGAATCACAGTCGATGGCGGACGCGACACCGCGGCAATCTGCCCTTCCGCGGTCGCCGACAGCCGCTAGAATCACCTTCGAATCCGACGCGAAGATGTCCGCCGATCCGCGCAACCGATGGAACCCCTTCTCCAACTCGTTACCGCCGTGGTCGCCAGCACCACCAGCCTGGCGCTAGTGTTCGGCGGGCTCGCCGGCTGGTTCGTGCGGCGGCTGGACCGGCGGTTCGACGAACAGAAAGCCGACACGCAGCGGCAGTTCGACGACCTGAAGGCCGGCACGCAGCGTGAGTTCGACGACCTGAAGGCCG
>VXNE01000360.1 GCA_009840715.1 Gammaproteobacteria bacterium | reverse complement strand
CCAGCCCGTGGGCCGTCACGTCGTCATGGTCTGCGACAGCGTGAGCTGCTACATCATGGGCGCCGACGGTCTCGCCCGCGACATCCAGCAGCACCTCGGCATCGGCTACGGCGAGACGACCGCGGACGGTCGTTTCACGCTGCTCCCCATCGTCTGCCTCGGCGCCTGCGACAAGGCGCCGACGATGCTCGTCGACGAGGAGCTGATCGAGAACGTGCGCAGCGAAGACCTGGCCCGTGTCTTCGGCCGCTTCGAGTAGGACGCAGGCAAGCGTGACGCAAAAGCCCCTCACCGAACGCATCGACCGGCACGGCCACGTCGGCATCGACGACTACGAGGCCGGCGGCGGCTACGCTGCCGCGCGCCGCGCGTTACGGGAGATGACGCCGGGCGAGGTGATCGATCTCGTCAAGGACGCGAACCTGCGCGGCCGCGGCGGCGCCGGGTTCCCCACCGGGGTCAAGTGGGGGTTCGTGCCCCAGGGCGACGCCGCGGGCAAGGGACCGAAATACCTCGTCTGCAACGCCGACGAGATGGAGCCCGGCACGTTCAAGGACCGCTACCTCATGGAGCGCGATCCCCACCTCCTGATCGAGGGGATGATCATCGGCGCGTACGCCATCGGCGCCAGGGTCGCCTACGTCTTCCTGCGCGGCGAGTACTTCGAGTCGCACCGCGCGCTGGAGGCCGCCATCCGGGATGCGCACGAACGCGGCTATCTCGGCAAGGATGTCTTCGGTTCCGGCTTCGACCTGGACCTGCGCATCCACGGGTCGGCGGGACGCTACATCTGCGGCGAAGAGACCGCCCTCCTGAACGCCCTCGAGGGCAAGCGCGCCCAGCCGCGCCTCAAGCCGCCCTTCCCGCCCGCGAGCGGCGCCTGGGGGCGGCCGACCATCGTCAACAACGTCGAGACCCTGTGCAACGTGCCGGCCATCGTGGCGCACGGCGCCGAGTGGTTCCGCGACCTCGGCCTGACTGACGACGCCGGCACCAAGCTCTACGGGGCATCGGGCCGCGTGAAACAACCCGGCCTCTGGGAACTGCCGATGGGCACGCCGATCCGGGAGATCGTCGACGTGCACGCCGGCGGCATGCAGGACGGCTACAAACTGCGCGGCATCCTGCCTGGTGGCGCGTCCACGGACTTCCTCGTCGAGCAGCACTTCGATCTCCCCATGGACTACGGCGCCATCGCCGCGGCCGGCAGCCGCATGGGCACCGGCACCATGATCCTGATGGACGACTCGGTCTGCCCGGTCGACCTGTCCCGCAACCTGCAGCATTTCTTCGCGCAGGAGTCGTGCGGATTCTGCACGCCCTGCCGGGAAGGACTGCCGTGGATCGAGGAGCTTCTGACCGACATCGAGGAGGGCCGCGGCCGGCCCGGCGACATCGAGTTGCTGGAGAAGCACGGCGGCTACATCGGCGCCCCGGGCAACACGTTCTGCCTGCACGCGGCCGGCGCCATCGAACCGCTGTCGAGCGCGCTCAAGTACTTCCGGGCGGACTTCGAGGCACACATCGAGCGTGGCGGCTGTCCGTACCGGACGGGTCCGGTGAAACGCGTGGGGATGGGGACGAGGTAGGCAATCCATGGCACACATCGTCGTAGACGGAACCAGCTACGAGGTCGAGGAGGGACAGAACCTCCTAGAGGCCGTGCTCTCGCACCACCTCGACCTCCCGTACTTCTGCTGGCATCCCGCGATGGGCTCCGTCGGGGCGTGCCGCCAGTGCGCCGCGATCGAGTACGCCGACGAGGACGACACCCGCGGCCGCCTCGTCATGGCCTGCATCACCTCCGTGCGCGACGGCATGCGTTTCTCGATCGACGCGCCGCACGCGGAGGACTTCCGCAAGACCGTCATCGAGTGGCTCATGGAGAACCATCCGCACGACTGCCCGGTCTGCGAGGAGGGCGGCGAGTGCCACCTGCAGGACATGACCGTGATGACCGGGCACGCGAGCCGCCGGTACCGCGGTACCAAGCGGACCTGGGAGAACCAGGACCTCGGGCCGTTCATCGGCCACGAGATGAACCGCTGCATCACCTGCTACCGGTGCGTCCGCTTCTACCGCGATTACGCCGGCGGCACGGACCTCGAGGCGTTCGGGTCCCGCGGGCGGATGTACTTCGGCCGGGCGGAGGACGGCGTCCTCGAGAGCGAGTTCGCCGGGAACCTGGTCGAGGTGTGCCCGACCGGCGTATTCACCGACCGCCCGTTCAGCAAACAGTACACGCGCAAGTGGGACCTCCAGTCGGCGCCCTCCGTGTGCCCCGGCTGCTCCGTCGGCTGCAACATTTTCCCGAGCGAACGCTACGGCGACCTCAAGCGCATCCACAACCGCTACCACGCGGAAGTGAACGGCTACTTCCTGTGCGACCGGGGACGGTTCGGCTCGCATTTCGTGAACGCGGACACGCGGCTGCGCCACGCCGGCGTCCGGGACGACGAAGCCGTGTTCGAGGCCGGGGGCGCCGCACCGGCGCTCGAAGCCGCGGCCACCGCGCTGGGCGCAGAGCGCGTCATCGGGATCGGCTCCCCGCGCGCCTCCGTGGAGGCGAACTTCGCGCTGCGGACGCTGGTCGGAGAGGACAACTTCTGCAACGGTCTGTCCGCCCGGGAGGCCGAACTCGCGGCCCTGACGATCGACATCCACGCCGCCGGCGGCGCCCGGATCCCGACGCTGGCCGACGTCGAGCGGGCCGACGCCGTGCTCGTGCTCGGCGAAGACGTCTCCAACACCGCGGCACGGGTCGCCCTCGCCCTGCGCCAGGCCGCGCGCGGGACGTCGTTCGAGATGGCCGCCTCCGCCGGGATTCCGGAGTGGCAGGACGCCGGCATCCGCGGCCACGGACAGCACCACCGGAGCCCGGTGTTCATCGCCTCCGTGCTGCCGACGCGGATCGACGACATCGCCCGCGAGACCCTGCGGGCCACGCCGTCCGACATCGCGCGCTCGGGCTTCGCGATCGCGCACCGTATCGATTCCGCATTCGCCGATGCCGGCACAAAACACGACGCGTTCGTCCAGGAAGCGGGGACTGCGCTTCTGAACGCCGAGCGGCCGCTCATCGTGACGGGCGCTGGCTGCGCGGATGCGAGCGTGCTCGAGGCGGCCGCCAACATCGCCTGGGCGCTCAAGGCCCGGGGCAGCGATCCCGCGTTGCTGATTGCGTCCGGCGAGGCGAACACGATGGGCGTTGCGGCCATGTCCGCCAGTCTCTCGATGGATGCCGCCCTCGACGCCGCGGCCAGCGGCGAGGCGGACACGCTCGTGGTGCTCGAGAACGACCTCTACCGGCGCGCTGACGCCGCCCGCGTCACCGCCGCCCTCGAGGCTGCGCAGGTGATCGTGCTCGACGCCCTCGAGACACCCACTGCGGAAGCCGCCTCCATCGCCCTGCCGGCGGCGAGCTATGCCGAGTCCACGGGCACGTTCGTCAACTACGAAGGCCGGGCGCAACGCTTCTACCGCGTGTTCGAGCCGACCGACGAGATCGCCCCGTCCTGGCAATGGATCGCCCGGCTGGCCGCTGCGGCCGGCCGCAACGACTGCACCTGGGACGGCATCGACGCCGTCACCCGCGCGTGCGCGGCAGCCGTATCCGCGCTGTCGGGGATCGGCGCCGTCGCGCCGGCGGCGGACTACCGGGTCGAGGCGCAGACAAAGATCCCGCGGCAGCCGCACCGCTACAGCGGGCGCACGGCCATGCGGGCCGACGTGAACATCCACGAGCCCAAGACGACCGTCGATACCGAGACGCCGTTCTCGTACTCCATGGAAGGCGAGAACACGGGCGGACAACCCGGCTCGGTCGTCCCGTACGTCTGGACGCCGGGATGGAACTCCAACCAGAGCGTGTTCAAGTTCCAGCAGGAAGTCGGCGGCCCCCTGCGGGGCGGCGACCCGGGGGTACGGCTGTTCGACGGCGGTACAGCCAACGAAGGTCTGGCCGCGCGGTTCCGCGAGGCGCCCGAGCCGCCGCGCGCGAACGGCGGGTACCGGCTCGTGCCGAGCCACGCGCTGTTCGGCAGCGAGGAGCTGTCGGCGCGCTCGTGGCCGATCCTCGAGCGGCGCCGCGCGCCGTACCTGGTGCTTCACCCGGAAGACGCGGAGCGCATCGGCGTCGAGGCGGGCGCCGGGATCACCGGTCCGTCGCTGGGCGCGTCCTTCGCCGTTCGCACGGACGAGCACATGGCGCGCGGAGCGGCGGCCGTGGCTGTGGGCTACGCCGAGGCTCCTGGCCCGCTCCCCGACGACGCCGCCCAACTCTTGCCCGATCCGGATTTCGTGCCGGTCGACGGCGACCCGAACGTGATCGCGAGAGGCTGACGTGCTGCCCTTCGACTGGACCTGGAACTGGAGCTACGCGCTGATCGTGCCCGTGGCCGTGGGCGCGCTGGTGTTCGCCCTGTTCCTCGTCTGGTGGGAACGGCGGCTGCTCGGCTGGTGGCAGGACCGCCTCGGGCCCAACCGCGTCGGTCCGTTAGGCCTGTTACAGGCCGTAGACGACCTAATCAAGCTGCTGTCGAACGACGACTGGCTGCCGCCGTTCGGCGACCGCGCGTTCTTCATCATGGCCCCGGCCATCGTCGCGGGCTCGATGCTGATGGCCTACGTCATCGTGCCCTTCGGCCCGGACCTCCACGTCGCGGACTCGAACATCGCGCTGCTCTTCTTCCTCGCCATGAGTTCGCTGGCCGTGTACGGCGTGCTGCTGGCGGGCCTCTCGAGCAACAACAAGTACGCCATGCTCGGGGGACTCCGGGCCGCCGCCCAGATGGTCACCTACGAGGTGTTCATGGGGCTCTCGGTGATGGGCGTCGTGATCCACGCCGGGTCCTTCAGCCTGGTGGACATCGTCGAGTCGCAGCGCGGCCTCTGGTTCGCGTTTCCACAGGCGGTGGGGCTCTTCATCTTCCTCATCGCGGGCCTCGCCGAGTCGCACCGGTTGCCCTTCGACCTGCCGGAGGCGGAGCACGAACTCACGGCCGGGTTCCACACCGAGTACTCCGGCATGAAGTTCGCCTTCATCATGGCCGCGGAGTACCTCGCCATGGTGCTGACGTCGGCGCTCGTGGTGACGCTCTTCTTCGGCGGCTGGCTCGGGCCGGACTTCCTGCCGCCGGTGGTGTGGTTCGGTCTCAAGACGGCCGTCGTCATCAACCTGTTCGTGCTGCTGCGGGCGTCCATTCCGCGCCCGCGCTACGACCAGCTCATGTCCCTCGGCTGGAAGATCCTCCTGCCACTGTCCCTCGTGAACCTGCTGGCGACCGGCGCCATCGCACTGGCGCTCTCCGACTGAAGGGCTGACCGAACATGTGGAGTCAACTACGCACGCTCTGGACCGTCCTGCAGCACACGTTCATGCGCAACGAGACGGTCCAGTACCCGGAAGAGATGCCCTACGCGGCGCCGCGCTACCGCGGGCGCATCGTCCTGACCCGGGACCCGGACGGCGAGGAGCGGTGCGTCGCCTGCAACCTCTGCGCCGTCGCCTGCCCGGTGGACTGCATCGCCCTGCAGAAGACCGAGCGGGAGGAGGACGGCCGCTGGTACCCGGAGTTTTTCCGCATCAACTTCTCGCGCTGCATCATGTGCGGCATGTGCGAGGAGGCGTGCCCGACCTACGCGATCCAGCTCACGCCGGATTTCGAACTGTGCGAGTTCGACCGCAACAACATGGTCTACGAGAAGGAGCACCTGCTCATCGCGGGCACCGGCAAGTACCCCGACTACAGCTTCTGGGAGGTGGCCGGCAAGACCATCGCCGGCAAGGACAAGGGCGAGGCGCAGAACGAGGCGCCGCCCGAGAACGTCAAGAGCCTGATGCCGTGAGTCCGTCCGCGGGTTTGCAGAACGGAGGCATCCGGGCGTGGGCGTAGAGCTCATCCTTTTCTATGTCGCGGCAGCCGTCGCCGTCGCGGCGGCCGCCCTCGTGGTGACGCGGCTGAACGCGTCCCACGCGCTCATCTACCTGGTGGTGTCGCTGCTCGCGATCGCCGTGATGTTCTACCTGCTCGGAGCGCCGTTCGCCGCCGCCCTGGAGGTGGTGATCTACGCCGGGGCGATCGTCGTCCTGTTCCTGTTCGTCGTGATGATGCTGAACCTGGGGCGCCGCACCGTCGAGCGCGAACGCCGCTGGCTCGAACCGCGCGGCTGGATCGGTCCGGCCATACTCGCCGCCATCCTGTTCGTCGAGATGATGTACGCGATCGTCGGGAACGCCGTACCCACGGCCAGCGAAGGCGTCGGGCCGAAGGCCGTCGGCATCGCCCTCTTCCAGGAATACCTGCTCGCGGTGGAACTCGCGGCCATCCTGCTGCTCGCGGCCCTGGTCGGGGCTTACCACCTGGGGCGTCGTTATCTCAGCGACCGCCGTGAGGAGGACGCAGCTTGACTGCCGTCGCTGTTCCGCTCGAGCACGTGCTGTTCGTCGCGGCCGTGCTGTTCCTCATCGGCTTCGTCGGCGTCCTGGTGCGGCGCAACGTGATCTTCCTGCTGATGTCCCTTGAGATCATGATGAACGCCTGCGGCCTCGCCTTCGTCGCGGCGGGCGCGCGCTGGGGGCAGCCGGACGGGCAGATCATGTTCATGCTGATCCTGGCGCTTGCCGCGGCCGAGGTTGCGGTGGCCCTCGCGCTGGTGCTCCAACTCGAGCGGCGCTTCGCGAGCCTCGACATCGACACCGCGAGCGAGCTGAACGGGTAGGAGACGCAGGGAAGCACCATGGATCTCCTCTGGCTCGTCCCCACGCTGCCCCTTGCCGGCTTCTTCATCCTGTTCGTCGCCGGGCTCTTCGTCTCGGACAAGCGGCAGCTCAAGTGGTTCTCCGGCCTTGTCGGCGCCGGCTCCATCGGCCTGGCCGCCGCGGTGGCCCTGCTCGTCGGCATGGACTACTACGCCGCCGGCGCCGAGCCGACTCCCTACTTCCTCTGGACCTGGATGGAGGTCGGCGGCTTCGCGCCGAGCATCCGGCTCTACCTCGACGGCCTGTCCCTCGTGATGACCGGCGTCATCACCGGCGTCGGCTTCCTCATCCACCTCTACGCCACCGGCTACATGTGGGACGAGGAGGGCTACAGCCGCTTCTTCGCCTACATGAACCTGTTCGTGTTCGCC
>VXNE01000599.1:1571-7151 GCA_009840715.1 Gammaproteobacteria bacterium | reverse complement strand
GGTCCCGCTTGGCGTGAGCTGCGTGTGCACGATGCCGACGATCTCCACTTCGTGGACGACCCAGAATCCCGTGGTGGAAGAACCGCCCAGCCGAAGGTCCCTGTCGAAACCGGTAGACCCGACGTGGCGGGATTCGTCACGACCGAGCCGGTGATGCCAAAACCCGCGCCCCACTGGCGCGCCGACGCTCCCAGTTGGTTCCGCAGCGAGGTCATGGGGTCGTCGGGAAACAGCGGCGTCAGGTGGTTGGCCGTCATGAACTCGACGGTCCTCCGGCCGAGGATGCGCGTACCCTGGAACTCCCCCTTGTTCGCGAGCATCTGCGCGAACTTGAAATAGTCGCCGACGGTGCCGACCAGGCCCGCTCCACCCATCTCCAGGGCGGGAGGCTCGCGGTATGCGCTGGTCTCGGGAGCGTCGATCAGCGCCATGCCACCGCCCTCGGCGGGGCCGTAGTTCGCGGCGAAGCGAGCGACCTTGGAGTCGGGGACGTAGAAGCCCGTGTCGGGCATCTCGAGCGGGTCGAACAGGCGTGCACGGAGGAACTCGCCGAAGGACATTCCGGACACGGCCTCCACCAAGCGCCCGAGCACGTCCATGCCGACGCTGTAGTGCCACTCGGTCCCCGGCTGGGCGACCAGCGGCAGGGTTCCCAGCCGCTCGCTCCACTCCTTGAGCGACGTGGGCGGAGCCACGGTCTCGTCTTCCCCCTCGATCGGCAGCGGCGTGCCGGTCGCGACCACGCCCTTCTCGGTGTACATCTTCCCGACAGGCGTCGGGATGAACCCGTAGGTCAGTCCCGACGTGTGCGTCGCGAGCTGCTGGATGGTGATGGGGCCCGCCGGCTCGGTGAGCACCTCGGCACCCCCTTCCCCGAGCTCTTCCCCAAGATAGACGCGCATGTCCGCGAATTCCGGCAGGTACTTCGAGACCGGGTCGGTCATCAGGAAGTGCCCCTCCTCGAAGAGGATCATCACGGCGGCCCCGGTGACGACCTTGCTCTGCGAGTAGAGCCGGAAGATCGTGTCGTGCTCCATCGGGAGTCCGGCCTCGACGTCGCGCAGCCCGTTCGTCTCGAAGTGCACGACCTTGCCGCGCCGGGCGACCAGCGAGACGGTGCCCGGGATCTTGTCGTCGTCGATCAGGCGCCGCATACCCACGCCGATGCGCTCGAGACGCTCGCTCGACATGCCGACGCTCTCGGGCTCGGCCATCGGCAGCCCGCCGTTGTCCGCGAGCGCGGACGGGGCGAGCGATACCACGGTGAGCACGGCCGCCGCGGAGAGCAGCAGCCGGATTGTGCGATGGAGGGTCATGGTCTTCTCCTCAAGGACTATTGCGCTGTTCGGTTTTCCCCTACGACATCCACTCCGCGACCTTCGACCCCACCGTGTAGACGGCGAAGCTGATGTAGGTGGCGGCGCCGATCGTCACCATGACGATGTTAACGGGCTTGGGACGGACGGGCGCCGGCAGGTGGCGCAGGTTCATGTACAGCACCATCGGGACGTAGGCGGCCATGGAGAAGCCGGCGATCGTGGCGCTGACGAAAAAGAAGTCGAAGGCGGTGACGTCGAACGTGCCGAAGACCCACGTCGCGGCAACGCCGATCGCGGAGAGGCCGAGTGCGAAACCGAAGTAGAGCTTGTTCGCCGCGAAGCGGTGCGCGAACGGGAAGTTCGTGTGCAGCAGGTCGACCCAGAGCCGCACGCCGCCGTCGAGCCCGGCCAGCACGCTGGAGAAGAGCGCCGCGATGCCGATGATCAGGAAGAGCTGTCGTCCGCCGACGCCCATCGTCCCTTCGAGGATGATGGCGAGGTCCCACACGAGCTGGCTCTCCTGGGGGACGATGCCCAGCGGGTGCAGCACCACGAGCGCCCCGAACATGAAGAGGAACATCGTGAACGTGTTGGCGAGCCAGAAGTAGGCGACGCTGTCCTGCACGACGAAACGGAACCAGGCGCGGAACCGGGACACGTTCTCCGCGGTCGCCGGGAACCGGTAGCCGATCTCGCTGTCGCCGCGCTGCGCCTCGCGCAGGGGATTCAGGAGCACGGGGATGCGCGCGCCCATGCCGACGTTCTTGTCGCGCAGGTAGTACGCGTAGTAGAGGTTGCCGACCCCGCCGGCGCCGGCGAACACGAAAGCGCCGAAGAAGCGGTTGAACGTGAACTCCTCGTCGAGGCTGATGGCCCCGAAGTTCGCCACGCCCTTGAGCATTTCCCACACGTCACCGAGCGTCCCCACGCTGAAGGCCACCACGAGCAGGCCCCCGACGATCACGAGCACCATGAAGATGATCGAACGCTCGACGGACGCGTAGATGCGCTTCGGCCCGAACACTATGGCGAGCGCGAGGGCGAAGACGAGCGCGGTCCACGCCCAGTCGGGTCCCGGTCCGTCGGTGCCGAAGAACAGGATCTTGATGGAGGTCCCCGCCGCCAGCCCCCAGCCAGGGAGGAACGCGCCGACGAACAGCAGGGTCAGGAAGAAGAACACCCAGAAGCGGGACATCCGGGCGAATCCGGTGAAGGCGCTCTCTCCCGTGGCGACCGCCCAGCGGCCGATCTCGATGTTGATCCAGAGTTGCAGGAACACGCCGAGGGCGGCCGCCCACATCATCTCGGCGCCGAACTTCGCGGTGATCCACGGCCAGAGGATGAGCTCGCCCGAGCCGACGGCCATGCCGACCATCACGGCGCCGGGACCCGTCATCTTCCAGAACCCGGCTTCTCGCTCCGGCATGTCGGCAGAGCGCAGCGACGGGATGTCGATCATCTTCATCGAGTGGACGGTCCCGGCCCAGGTACGGGAAACGGCGGTGCAGCCGCGCGCCTAGCATACCGTGACGCCGGAACGTATCTTTCGAGCCGGAAAAAGGGGGGACGCCGTGGAAGAGTTCGACTACATCGTCGTGGGAGCGGGATCGGCCGGGTGCGTGCTGGCGAACCGGCTGAGCGCGAACCCCGCCAACGGCGTACTGCTGCTGGAGGCGGGCGGGCGCGACTGGAACCCGCTGATCCACGTGCCCGTCGGCTTCTGGAAGATGATCGACCGCCCGAGCGTGAACTGGTGTTTCGACACGGAACCGGAGCCCGGGACGGACAATCGTCGGATCCCGATTCCCCGCGGCAAGGTGCTGGGCGGGTCGAGTTCGATCAACGGGATGCTGTACGTGCGCGGGCAGGCCCTCGACTACGACACCTGGGCGCAACTCGGCAACCGCGGCTGGTCCTACGAGGAGGTGCTCCCGCACTTCAAGCGCTCGGAACGCTTCGAGCGGGGCGGGGACGACTACCGCGGCGGGGACGGCGAACTGAACGTGGCGGACATGACCGAGCGCCATCCGCTGCTCGATGCCTTTGTCGACGCCGGTGTCGAGATCGGCTATGCGAAGAATCCCGACTACAACGGCGAGTCGCAGGAGGGCTTCGGCTACTACCAGGTGACCCAGCAGCGGGGCCGGCGGCACAGTACCGCCCGGGCGTTCCTGAATCCGGCACGGAGCCGATCCAACCTGACCATCCGCACCCGTGCGCTCACGCACTGCGTACTCTGCGAGGGCGGGCGCGCGGTCGGTGTGCGGTACGGAGGGGCGCGATCGAACGGCGGTACGGTCCACGACGTACGCGCGCGGCGAGAGGTCGTACTCGCGGCCGGCGCGGTGCAGTCGCCGCAACTGCTTGAGCTGTCCGGGATCGGGCAGCCGGACCTGCTACGCGAGCTTGGGATTACGGTGGTACACGAGTTGCCCGGAGTCGGCGAGAACTACCGGGACCACTTCGCGGGTTCCGTGGGATGGCGCGTCCGGGACCTGCGCACGCTGAACGAGGACACACGCGGCGCGCGCTTCGCCCTGGCGGCGCTCCAATACGGGGCCACGCGGCGCGGCGCGTTCACCTATACCGCCGGGATCGCGCACGGCTTCGTACGTACGCGGCCGGAACTCGAAACGCCGGACGTGCAGTTCCACTTCGCCCATGCGAGCTACCAGGCCGGGAAGCGTGGGACGCTCGAGAAGGAACCGGGGATGACGCTGTCGGTCTGCCAGCTCCGTCCCGAGAGCCGGGGTTCGATTCACGTCAAGAGCGCGGATCCGCACACGCCGCCCGCCATCCGTCCGAACTTCCTGAGCGAGCAGGTGGACCGCGACGCACTGGTCGAGGGCATCAATATCGCGCGGCGGGTCGGCGAGGCCCCGTCGCTGGCGCGGTACCGGGCGCACGAGCTCTACCCGGGGAGCGAAACCCAGACGTACGACGAGATCCTGGATTTCTGCCGGCGGGCTGGCGCCACGGTCTTCCACCCGGTCGGCACCTGCAAGATGGGAAGCGATCCGCAGGCCGTCGTGGACGAGCGCCTGCGCGTGCGCGGCGTGGAGGGGCTCCGGGTAGCGGATGCGTCCATCATGCCTACGCTTGTTTCGGGGAACACGAACGCCCCGGCCATCATGATCGGCGAGAAGGGCGCGGCGATGATCCTGGAGGACCACTGACCGTGGACTGGACGAAGACGACCTGGGGTCTGCTAGTCATCGCGTGGACGGCGGCCATGCTGGCAATCGCGGCCGTTCTCGAGCACGGCTTCGGCATGATCCCCTGCCCACTGTGTCTCATGCAGCGCTTCTGGTTCGTCGTCGCGGGCCTGGTCGCGCTGGGCGGCATCGCACACAACCCGCGCCTCGGAATCTATCCGCTCATGACGATCGTGGCGGCCCTGGTGGGCGGGGGCTTTGCCATCCGCCAGTTGTGGGTGGAGAGCTTGCCGCCGGGCGAAGCAGCCTGCCTCGCTCCTATCGACCAAATCCTCGAAGCCGGCAGGGTTGGCGAGGCGCTGCGCGCCATGACGCTGGGTACCGCCGATTGCGCCGCGACCCCGCCATTCCTCGGACTCTCCCTCGCGGTGTGGGCGCTGCTGGGCTTCGCCGGTGTCGCGGCCGGTGCCGCCATGCAATGGGGCGCCGGGGCTTGGCCAAGGGGCAGTACGTCTCTCGTGCCCGAAAATGCAGGTGGAATAGTCGCGCTCACCGCGGGCATCTTTGGAACATGCGCGGCAGTTGCGACGCTATTCGTCGCTGGATTGGGGAACGCCGTCGAGGCGGAGGGCGCCGATACGGTACTCCGCCTGGGCTGGGGTGGGATCGTTTTCTCTTTTCTGACCATCGTGCTCGGTGCCGTCGCGATTGGAGCCACGGGTATCGTCCCTGGCATTCTGCTGATCGTCTGCGCGATCCTGGGTGCACTCCTCGGTGGGACAATTGTCGCGGTCTTCATGGTGCTCGCGCTGATAGGCGGCGTTCTCGCGACAATAGGAGCGAAGCAGAGACGAGCCGCAGGAGGGCGCTGATGCCGATCGATGCTGCTCGCCTTCGCTTGGACACCCTCAAGCTCACGGTCAGGGCCCATATCGCCATGTTGCCGAACTCGATTCGGACCGTGCGTGTAAGCAATCGACCGTGCTGCGCCCGCAACTCCCTCGATTCTCGGCCTCTTTCTCGTCGTATGGGGTCCCGGGCTTTCGTCGGCGTCGTCCCACCGTCTTCCAGCAACGGCGTGCGGTTGGGGTCACGCACCCTTACGC
>VXNE01000599.1:0-1561 GCA_009840715.1 Gammaproteobacteria bacterium | reverse complement strand
CCCTTACGCGTACCCGGCTTCCTCCTTCCAGTCGACGACGGCGGATCGCAGTTCGGGAAAATACCCATCGAAGTCGTTCATCAGCGACGGCAGCCCCGCACTGACGAGGTGGTCGAGCTTTGGCGCCAGGTGCTCGTGCCGCAGGCGTTCGAGGACGTACTCCATGGCCCTCAGAGGCGTCTCCGGCTCGAGATAGCGGACGAATAGGTCGACCTCCCGCATGCGACGGAAGAAGCGCTGCCCGTTGGCCGGCAGGTGGGATGCATACGCATGGATGGCGTCGTAGGCGGACGCCGAGAACGCCGCGAGGTCGCCGTGCCCGTGGCGGTCCCAGCGCGTCGCGAGACAGTGGTCCGCCAGGATGTCGAGCAGCACGGGGGCAACGCGTCGCAGCTCCGGGTCGAGGCGCCGGACGCTCGTTCGGATCCCCGGAAGCCGATTGCTCACCGCGTCCACGCGGCGATGCAGGCGCACCCCGGCCTGCAGTTCCGGGGGCAGCGTGTCAGGCACTGGCCCCTTGATGAAGTCCCCGATGAAGCCGCCCGCCATGAGCGCTTCGTGCGGGTGACCGAGCAGGCAGTGCGCGAGGAAATTCACTCCAATGCTATTCCGGGCGAAGGCTGGCGTCCTTGTCGAGCCGCTGGCGCGCGACGTAGGCGTCGAAGGTCTCGGTGTCGGCCGCTTCCACGCGCGCCTGGTCGGCGATCGACCGTTCGGTCAACGCCTCGAACGTCTCGACCCGGGCGGAGCGCATCGGGTGTTCGTCGAAGTATCCCTGGTGCGCCACCGACTGGTTCATGGCGAAGCGGAAGAACGGCATGCGCCGCAGCCGCATGGTCGCCAGGATGCGCGCCGACGGTGTGTGTTCCGGGTCGCCGACCTTGCGCCGTTGCAGCTCCACGGCGTACCGCGCGAGGTCGTTGCCCGCGACTTCGTCGATGGCGTCGGCCACGGTGGCACACCCGTCGAGGATCTCCGTTGCCCATTCCGTGCGGTCCCGCCGCCGCCCGCCGTCCAGCAGGGACAGGCCGGGGGCGCGCCCGCGTTCGACGATGGCGCTCTGGTTCGCCTGCATCCGCTCGGACTCCTCGGGGCTGTCCGGCGGGCTCTCCGCCAGCAGGCATTGCAGGAGGAAGACGTCCATGAAACGCATGGCGTGGGCGTCAATCCCGACACGGAGGAACGGGTTGAGGTCGAGACAACGCACTTCGACGTACTCGACGCCTCGGTCCCGAAGCGCCGCGATCGGGCGCTCCCCGGTGCGCGTCCTGCGCTTCGGCCGGATCGTGCCGTAGAACTCGTTCTCGATCTGCAGGAGTCCCGTGCCGAGTTGCAGGTACTCCCCGTGTGTGTCCCGGAGACCGATGGCCGCGTACGGGGGATACGGCCTGGCGAGCGCCTCGTGGATCGTCGCCCCGTAGTCGGCCAGGCTGTTGTAGGAGACATGCAGGGACGCCTGGGCGCTCGACTGGTAGCCGAGCGGCCCCATGCGCAGCGTCGTCGCGGCGGGCAGGTAGCGCGATCCTTCGTCGAGGGACTCGAGTCCGTGGGTACCGCCCCG
>VXNE01000306.1 GCA_009840715.1 Gammaproteobacteria bacterium | reverse complement strand
CGCGGCGCGGGGCGCCGGCCGGATCGTCCTGCGCGCCATGGACCGGGCCGGAAGCCTGCGCGTCGAGGAAAAGGCCAAGAACGACTTCGTCTCCGAGATCGACCGCGCCGCGGAAGACGCCATCGTCGACACGATCATGCGCGCCTACCCGGACCACGGCGTGCTGGGCGAAGAACGCGGCGCCGCGCGTCCCGACGCCGAGTACACCTGGATCATCGACCCCCTCGACGGCACCACCAACTTCCTGGCGGGCATTCCCCACTTCTGCATCGCCATCGCCGTGCGCAGGGGCGCCGTCCTCGAGCACGGCGTCGTGGTCGACCCGGTGCACAACGAGGAGTTCTCCGCCACCCGGGGAGCGGGCGCGCGCATGAACGACGCGCGCATCCGCGTGACCAACACCCGCGCCCTGGAGCGCGCCATCGTGTCCACCGGCATCCCCTACGCCCAACTGGAGCGGCACCTGGCGAGCTACACCGAGATGCTGCGCGCGTGCCGCGGCGGCTGCCGTTCCGTGCGCGCCATGGGCGCGGCCGCGCTCGACCTCGCCTACGTGGCGGCCGGGCGCACCGACGCTTTCTTCCAGGTGGGGCTACAGCCCTGGGACATGGCGGCGCCCACCGTGATCGTGCGGGAGGCCGGCGGTTTCGTCGCCGACATCGCCGGCGGCGACCGCTTCATGGAGACCGGCAACCTGGTCGCCGCGAATCCGACCGTGTTCCGGGAACTCATGAAGACCCTACGGGGCGCGGTCCAGCGCAGCGGGGACCAGGTGCTGGCGCGTGGGTAGGCCGATTGGCAGAGGATCCATGACGCAAGTCGGCGCCTTCGAGGCCAAAACCCACCTACCCAAGTTGCTTGAGCAGGTGCGCAACGGAGCCAGCTTCGTGATCACCAAGCACGGCCACCCGGTAGCAGAGCTGATCCCCGTGCGTACGGCGGATTCCGAGACCGTACGCACGGCGATCGAGGGCCTGAAGTCCTTCCAGCGTGGCCACACGCTGGAAGGATTGTCCGTCCGGCAACTGATCGTGGAAGGCCGCCGCTACTGATGGCCTTCGTGCTCGACTGCTCGGTGTCCATGGTGTGGCTCTTCGCGGACAAAGCACACGTCGGCGCGGACTCCGGGCGCTGCCCATCGAGATAGACCCGGTCGCCCTACCGGTGGTGCTGGATCGGGTCTTGCCCATGGCGGACCGGTACGGCTTGACTGTCTACGACGCCACGTATCTTGAACTCGCGGCACGGCGCGGCCTGCAGCTCGCCACCCTCGACCGGCAGCTTGCGGAGGCGAGCCGCGCGGCCGGAGTCGCGCTGTGCCTGTAGGGGACGCCCTCGTGGCGTCCCGTCCCGAATTCGTGCACGGAACCACCAGGGGCGGGGACCAGCCCCGCCCCTACGCGTCCGCCGCTTCCTTCTCCGGCAGCATCAGGTCCTCCTTCGTCACGCCGAGCGCTAGGAGCATGTTCGCCGCCACGTAGATGGAGGAGTAGGTCCCGACCACGACGCCGATCGTCAGGGCGGTCGCGAAGCCCTGGATCTGCTCTCCGCCCGCGATGAGGAGAGCGAGCAGCACGAGCAGCGTCGTCAGCGAGGTCACCAGCGTGCGTTCAAGGGTCTCGTTCAGGGAGCGGTTGATGATCTCCACCGGTTTGCCCCGCCGCACGATGCGGAAGTTCTCCCGGATCCGGTCGGACACGACGATGGTGTCGTTCAGGGAGTAGCCGATCACCGCCAGCACCGCGGCGAGCTCGGCCAGGTTGAAGGTCCAGCGGAACACCGCGAACGCCCCGAGCGTCACGATCACGTCGTGCACGAGGGCGGCGACCGCGCCGATCGCGAACTTCCCCGTGAACCGGAACATGATGTAGACCATCACGACGAAGAGCGCCACGAGCATCGCGATGCCGCCCTGCTCCGTCAGCTCCTCGCCGACCGCCGGCCCGACCACTTCCGAACGCCGGGGCGCCACCCCCGGCCAAACGCTCCGGAGCGCTTCGAGGATATCGTCGCCGATGGTCGACTGGTCCCTGTCCGCGGCCGGCGGCACCCGGATCAGCACCTCCGTCTCCGCCCCGAAGTTCTGCACCACGGCGTTCCCGAAGCCGCTGGCGCCGAGGTGCTCGCGGATGGCGGGCAGGTCGGCGGCGCCGTCGAAGCCCACCTCGACCAGGGCCCCGCCGGTGAAGTCGAGTCCCCGGTTGAGGCCGGCGAAGGCGATGGCGCCGATCGACACCGCGATGAGCACACCCGACACGGCCGTCGCGACCAGCCGGGCGCCCATGAAGTCAAAGTTCGGAGTCTTCACGTCCGTTCCCTCAGATCGCCAGGGCCTCGACCCGGCGGCCGCCATAGATGAGGTTGACGACCGCCCGCGATCCCATGATCGCCGTGAACATCGACGTGACGATGCCGATCGCGAGGGTCACGGCGAAGCCGGCCACCGGCCCGCTGCCGATCGACAGCAGGATCAGGGCCACGAACAGCGTCGTCACGTTGGCGTCCAGGATGGTCAGGAAGGCTCGGTCATAGCCGGCCTGGATCGCCCGCTGCGGCGGCGAGCGCGCCTGCTCCTCCCGGATGCGGGAGAAGATCAGCACGTTGGCGTCCACGGCCATGCCCACGGTCAGCACGATCCCCGCGATCCCGGGCAGCGTCAGCGTCGCGCCGAGGATCGACATCACGGCCACGAGGATGATGAGGTTGAGCGTCAGGGCCGCGTCCGCGATCAGCCCGAACACCTTGTAGTAGATCGGCATGAAGATCAGCACGAGCAGGAAACCGGCGCCGACCGCGTACATGCCGCGCTCGATGTTCTCCTCGCCGAGGGAGGCTCCGACCGTCCGCTCCTCCACGATCCGCATCGGCGCGGCCAGCGCCCCCGCGCGCAGCAGCAGCGCGAGTTCCTGCGCCTCGCGCGCGGAAAGGCCCGTAATGCGGAAGTTGTAGCCGAGCGCCGCCTGGATCGTCGCGACGCTGATGAGCCGCCGGTCCTCGCGCGGCACCACCGACCCGTCCGCCTGCTTCACCGGCTTCTGCTCGATGAACACGATCGCCATCGAGTGCCCCACGTTCGGCGCCGTGAAGTCGTGCATCCGTTCGCCGCCGATGCTATCGAGGGTGATGTTCACCTGCGGCAGCGAAGTCTGCGGGTCGTACCCCTGCACCGCGTTCGTGACCCGGTCCCCGGTCACGATGATCGTCTTCTGGAGGCGCCGCACCCGGCCCTCGTAGACCATCTCCTCGATCTCCGACGGACGGTCGTCGGGCATCGCGAGCAAGTGGAACTCGAGGTTCGCGAACTTGTCGAGGATGCGTTTCGCGGCCGAAGCGTCCTGCACGCCGGGCAGGTCCACGACGATGCGGTTGCTGCCGAGTCGCTGCACGAGCGGTTCCGACACGCCGATCTCGTCCACGCGGTTGCGCAGGCTCACCATGTTCTGGTTGATCGCGTAGTCCTCGATCTCGTCGATCTGCGCCTGGTCGATCTCGATGGCGAGCCCGGGACGCCCCGCCACCTCCGCGGGACCGATCGTGTAGTTCGGCTGGGGATAGTCCTCCTCGAGCGCCCGGAGCGCCCGGTCGCGCTGCGGCGCATCCGCGAAGGCGAGCTGGATCGCGTTCCCGACGACCATGTCCCCGGTGCGGACGTAACGGATGCGCTCCTCCCGCAGGCGCACCCGCACATTCTCGGCCTCGTCCCCCAACCGCTTCGCGATCGCGCTGTCGATGTCGACCTCCAGGACGAAGTGGATGCCTCCCGACAGGTCGAGTCCCTTCGCCATCGGCTTGCCGCCGATGGACTCCAGCCAGGCCGGGGTGGTGGAGGCGAGGTTCAGCGCGATGACGAACGCGCGCACCTCCCCGGCCGGGTTCAGCGCGGCGTCGAGTACCGCGCGGCCCCGCAACTGGTCGTCGTTGGAACCGACGCGGATGAGCGCCCCGCGGGGCATGAGTTCGCCGCCGACCACGTCCACGCCGTCCACCTCGAGGGCCGCCATCGCGTCGTCCAGGAACAATTCGTCGATCGGCCGGTCACTGCCGTCCGGCGAGATCTGCAGTGCGTAGTCCGGGGGGAACAGGTTCGGCGCGGCGTAGAGAAAGCCGAGCACGACCACGGCGAGAATGACCAGGTAGCGCCAGAGCGGATAGCGGTTCATCGGCCCCCGCGTGGCTTCGCGGGCGCCGAACATGTTCTCGCCGAGGATGCCGCGCTCAGCCATTGGGCAACTTCGATCCGGACGCCTCGCGCCTGCGCGGCCAGCGACACGCTGACGCGCGGATTTGGCGTTGGCGTAGCACTACTCGTCGAGCGCCTTCAGCGTCCCCTTCGGCAGCGTGGCGCCGACGGCGTTTTTCTGCACCCGCAGCTCCACGTTGTTGGCGACCTTGACCTTGACGAAGTCGTCGTCGACCTTGGTGATCTGTCCGGCCACGCCGCCGGAGGTGATCACCTCGTCGCCCTTGGAGAGGCTCGCCATCAGGGCCGCGTGTTCCTTGCGGCGCTTGCTCTGGGGACGCCATAGCAGGAAGTAGAAGATCGCGATGAAGCCCCCGATCAGGAGCAGGTCCATCATGCCGAAGCCGCGCCCAGCGCCGCCCTCGGCCGCGTAAGCGACCGGTTCAAGGAAGTTCACCGCTTGCGTTCCAACCGTGCGCGAGGGTCTCGACGAGGGCGGGCAATGTACCCCGTTCGATGGCCCCGCGCAATTTGGCCATGAGGGCGTGGTAGTAGTGCAGGTTGTGCGTCGTCATGAGGATCGCCCCGAGTATTTCACCGCACCGGTCGAGATGGTGCAGGTAGGCGCGGGAGTAGCGCGTGCAGGTCGGGCAGGCGCAGTCCTCATCCAGCGGAACGTCCGCGAAGCGGTGGCCGGCGTTGCGGATCTTGACCACGCCGCGCGAGGTGAACGCGTAGCCGTTGCGGGCGTTGCGGGTCGGCAGCACGCAGTCGAAGAGGTCGACGCCGAGCGCGACGTAGCGCACCAGGTCCTCCGGCGTTCCGACGCCCATCAGGTAGCGCGGGCGCGCGGCCGGCATGTGCGGCATGAGCGCTTCGAGCACGCGGTCCATCTCCTCCTTCGGCTCGCCGACCGACAGCCCGCCTATCGCATACCCGTCGAACCCGATCTCCGAGAGCATGCCGAGGCTCTCCCGGCGCAGGTCGTCGTACATGCCGCCCTGGACGATGCCGAACAGCGCCCCTGGACCGTCTTCGAACGCGACCCTGCTGCGTCCGGCCCAGCGCATGGACAGGCGCATGGAATCAGCGGCCGCGTCCCGTGTCGCGGGATACGGTGTGCACTCGTCGAAGGCCATCACCACGTCCGCGCCGAGGTTGCGCTGCGCCTCGATGGAGCGCTCCGGCGACAGGAACACCTTGTCGCCGTCGATAGGCGAGCGGAACGCGACACCCTCCTCGTCCACCTTGCGCAGGTCCGCCAGGCTGAACACCTGGAAGCCGCCGGAGTCCGTGAGGATCGGTCCAGGCCACTGCATGAAACGGTGCAGGCCGCCGAGGTCGCGCACGGCAGCGTCCCCGGGGCGCAGCATGAGGTGGAAGGTGTTACCGAGGAGCATCTGCGTCCCGGCGGCGGCGAGCGCGTCCGGCGTCATCGCCTTGACGGTGCCGTAGGTGCCGCAGGGCATGAAGACTGGGGTCTCGACCGCGCCGTGGGACGTGCGGAGCCGCCCGCGACGGGCCGCGCCATCGGTACCGAGCACCTCGAAATCTCCCGGGGGCAATCCGGCCCTGTTCACGGCGAGGCCTCCCCGTCGCGTTCGCAGAACATGGCGTCGCCGTAACTGAAGAAGCGGTACTCCCGGGCGACGGCTTCCCGGTACGCGTCCATCACCCGATCGTATCCCGCGAACGCCGCAACCAGCATGATCAGCGTGGACTCCGGCAGGTGGAAGTTCGTCACGAGCGCATCGACCGCCCGGAACCGGTAGCCCGGCACGATGAAGAGCGCCGTCGTCCCCGGACCAGACCGGACCCGGCCGTCTGCGTCCAACCAGGTCTCGAGGGTCCGCACGCCCGTCGTCCCCACGGCGACGACGCGGCCCCGCCGGGCATTCAGCGCACACGCGGTCTCCACCGGCACGTCGAAGCGCTCCTCGTGCATCCGGTGCCGCGACACGTCCTCCGTCCGCACCGGCTGGAAGGTGCCGGCGCCGACGTGCAGCGTGACGCGGACGATGCGGACGCCCCGCTCCCCGATCGCCTGCAACAGGGCGTCGTCGAAGTGCAGTCCCGCAGTGGGCGCGGCGACCGCGCCGGGGCGGTCCGCGTACACCGTCTGGTAGCGCGCCGCGTCCTCGGGACCGGCCGGACGCTCCACGTAAGGCGGCAACGGCACGTCGCCGTGGGCCTCGAGGAAGTCGCCCAGGTCCCCCGGGAAACGCAGGCGGTAGAACGCACCGCACCGCGCCACGACCAGGACGGCCGCCCCGCCGACCGAGACCGTCCTGCCCGGCTTCAGCGGCTTGCTGACACGCACCTGGCAGAGCGCCTCGCAGTCGGACTCCATGCGCTCGACGAGAATCTCTGCCTTGCCCCCGGTGTCCTTCGTTCCGAACAGGCGGGCCTTCACGACGCGGGTGTCGTTGAGGACGAGCAGGTCGCCGGGGCGCAGCAAGTCGACCAGGTCGGTGAACTGCCGGTGGGTCGCACCTCGGTCGTCGAGGACGAGCAGCCGGCTCGCGGCACGCTCGGCAAGAGGGGCCTGCGCGATCAGGCGCTTCGGGAGCGCGTAACGGAAATCCGAACGGCGCATTGGCTTGACCGACCAACGGAGACGCGTGGCGCGTACTATAGCGTCCTCGGCAATTGACCCATCCGGGGGCCCTCGCTACATTGCCCGCCCCCGCACGGCATTAGCATGCCGCCGCCTGCCTGGGTGGCGAAATTGGTAGACGCGCCAGACTCAAAATCTGGTAGGGGCGACCCTGTGAGAGTTCGAGTCTCTCCCCAGGCACCAAACTCACCGCGTCACGGCGTCTCCTTTTGGCTCCCGCGCGTCTTACTGGCCTTGCGTTGTCCCCGCCCCTCTCTCGGAGGGTGAGGGGGCGGCGCTCGAACGGCCGGGGTCGCCCCCGATCGGCAGCTTCCCCATCCGTGCAGCGCCCGCCGGGCGTCACGGCCAGCGGCGCGAGCCCGGGTCTCGGAGGGCGCCTCGCCGAACTGCCGGCGGTATAGCTGC
>VXNE01000626.1 GCA_009840715.1 Gammaproteobacteria bacterium | reverse complement strand
AACGCCGTTTCCAATTGTTGCGCGGGCCACGCCCCGGGCGCTCCCGGGCTGAGGCTTTCTTGCGGGGGGCACGCCCCTCGCGCTCCCCGGCTGAGGGCTCTCCCGCAACCGCAGCCGGATGGGTTGCGGTTGCGTTGCTTGTCTCCAACACCTGGGCGGCCGCGCCCGTCGAGGAGTCCACGGGTACCGTACCGGTAGCGCCAGCCCGCGTACCGCCTCCCGTGGCTCCCATGGCTGCCATGGAGCACGTCGACACCGGGCCGACGTCGCCCACGGGAGAGTCCAGCGATAACGCGCGGATGTTCTACCAGTTGCAGCTCCTCAGAGAAGAGGTCCAGGCCCTGCGCGGCGCCGTCGAGGAGCAGCAACACCGGCTGGACCTGCTTCACCGCGAGCAGCAGGAGCGTTACCTCGGCCTCGACCGTCGCATCTCCGCGCTCCAGAGCGGCGTTCCCACGGCCGCTCCGTCACCGCGGCCGGTCCCTCCGAGCGGCCCGCAACCCGTGGACACCCTTCCACGCACCGGGGGCACCGAGGCGGACGCATACCGGAACGCATACGCGATGATCGAGCGAGGCGAACTCGACACGGCGGCCGCTGCCCTGGAACGCGTGATCGAGGAGTTCCCGAACGGTCAGTACACGCCCAACGCCTTCTACTGGCTGGGCCAGCTCCACCGCAAAGCCGGGGAGCTCGAGCGGGCGCGCCAGTCCCTCGTGCAGGTGATCACCCTCTACCCTGACCACAACAAGGCGCCCGACGCCCTCTACAACCTGGGCGTGGTGTACGCGGAACTCGGCGACGCGGCGCGCGCCCGGATGTACCTCGGGCGCGTCCAGCAGCAGCATCCGGAGTCCACGGCAGCCGGGCTGGCCAGGACGTACGCGGCGAACCTGCCGTAGGCGCAACGGCCCCGCCGTGGGTGCGTCGCCCCGCAACACCGAGCCGTGAGTTCCCTCCGCATCACCGAGATCTTTCACTCCCTCCAGGGGGAGTCACGGACGGCCGGAAGACCGACGACGTTCGTGCGGCTGACCGGCTGTCCCCTGCGCTGCCAGTACTGCGACACTGCTTACGCGTTCAGCGGCGGCACGCTCATGGCGGTCGCCGACGTGGTCGAGCGGGTGGCGGCGTTTCCCGCGCGGCGCGTAACCGTCACGGGCGGCGAACCGCTCGCGCAAGCCACGGTGCACGTCCTGATGACGGCGCTCGCCGACGACGGATACGACGTCTCCCTCGAGACCGGGGGCGCTATCGACATCTCGGCCGTGGACGGGCGCGTCTCCATCGTCATGGACCTGAAGACGCCCGGCTCCCACGAGTGCGAACGCAACCGGTACGCGAACATCGACCACCTCGCCGCCAAGGACCAGGTGAAGTTCGTCATCTGCGACGCAGCCGACTACGCCTGGGCCAAGGAGCAGTGCGACACCTGGCGGCTCACCGAACGCGTGGGTGAAGTGCTGTTTTCCCCCTCCGCATCGGAGATGTCGCCCGCCGTCCTCGCGGACTGGATCCTGCGGGACGGTCTCGACGTGCGCTTCCAGGTCCAGCTGCACAAGGTGCTCTGGGGCGATACCCCCGGGCGCTGAGCGATGAGGCCGCCAGCGGTCGTCCTGGTGTCCGGGGGCCTGGATTCCGCCACCACGCTCGCCATCGCACGCGATGCGGGGTTCCGCTGTTTTGCGCTGTCCGTCGCATACGGGCAGCGCCATGAGGTCGAACTCGAGGCCGCGCACCACGTAGTGGAAGCCGTGGGCGCCGAGCAACACCGGGTCGTGTCCATCGACTTGTCCGCCTTCGGCGGCTCCGCCCTGACCGACCCGACGATCGCCGTGCCCGAGACCGAGACGGAGGGCATCCCGGTGACCTACGTGCCGGCGAGGAACACCGTCTTCCTGTCCCTTGCTCTCGCCTGGGCCGAGACGCTCGATGCGCGCGACATCTTCCTCGGCGTGAACGCGGTGGACTACTCGGGATACCCGGACTGCCGCCCGGCTTTCGTCGAGGCGTTCCGCGCGTTGGCGGACGTTGCGACTCGCGCCGGGACCGAAGGAGCGCGTTTCACGATCCATGCGCCCCTGATCGAGATGACCAAGGCGGAGATCATCGCCCGCGGCACCGCGCTGGGCGTCGACTACGGCCAGACGATTTCCTGCTACCAGCCTGACCGCGCAGGGCGTGCTTGCGGACGGTGCGAGAGCTGTCGCATCCGGCGGGCGGGCTTCGCGGGCGCGGGGGTGCCGGATCCGACGAGCTATGCCCGGTGACTCACCGCCCGGAGCGGCCTCAACGTAGCGATCATGTCAACAGACACTCACAGTTCCTAATAAATTCATATCGGTATGTAAATTTACTGGCGAGACTAATGGAGCCTTGATCCAGAGGCGTCGCCAGTGCCCGAATACACCAACCCCTTCCGGCCAGGTGCCGGCCACCAACCACCCTATCTCGCCGGCCGCCAATCAGAGCGGCAACAGGTCGTGAGACTCCTGGAGCAGGATGCCGTCTTCGAGAACGCGCTCATCACGGGCCTCCGGGGAGTCGGCAAGACAGTTTTGCTCGACGCCCTGAAGCCGTCAGTCACCGAGCAGAACTGGATCTGGATCGGGACGGACCTGAAGGAATCGGCAAGCATCAGCGAAGACAACATCGCCACGCGGCTTTGCACCGACCTCTCCATCGTCACGTCGACCATCGCGGTGTCCGCAGTCAGGAAACGGTCCATCGGGTTTAGCGCAGACGAGACCAAAGAGGCGACCACGCTGACGTACGAGAGACTCAAAGGGATTTACGACCGAACGGCAGGGCTACCGTTGGACAAGCTCAAGGCCGTCATAGAGTCGGCGTGGGCGGCGCTTTCGAAAACAGGGGCTCACGGCATCGTCTTCGCATATGACGAGGCACAGAATCTGACAGACCACGCGGCCAAGGAGCGGTTCCCTCTCTCGCTCCTGCTCGACACCTTCCAGTCCATCCAGAGAAAGGGACTCCCCGTGCTCCTCGTTCTGGCCGGCTTGCCCACGCTTTTCCCGAAGCTGGTTCAAGCCCGGACGTTCTCCGAACGAATGTTCCGTTCCGTTTTCCTTGGTCGGCTGTCGCGAGAAGAGAGCCGGGAGGCGATCCTGAAGCCAATAGAAGACACCGACTCCGTCCGACTCAGCGACGAGTCCGTCGATACGGTAATCGACCTCTCACGAGGCTATCCGTACTTCATCCAGTTCATCTGCCGGGAGGTCTACGACGCCTTCATTCGACGCCTGGACAAGGGCGAGCGAGCCAGCGTTCCCGTGGCAGACATCGAGCGGAAACTGGACACGGACTTCTTCGCCGGCCGTTGGGCGAAGACAACCGACCGGCAGCGCGACCTGTTGTCAGTGATTGCCCAACTCGAAAGCCGCGACGAGGAGTTCACCGTTCAGGAGATCGTCGAGAAGGCCCGTGAACTGTCCATCAGGGGCTTTAGCAGCAGCCACACCAATCAAATGTTGTCCGCCCTGGGTTCGCAGGGCCTGGTGTTCAAGAACAGGCATGGAAAGTACCTGTTCGCAGAGCCACTCCTGGCCGGGTACATCAGACGGCAACACACCATCGAGACGTAGGAGCTTTGCGACCCAGGAGTTTCGCGCGAGGCGCTGTGGCGCCTGGCTGGCGCGGCGTCCGCCGGAGCCGCGCTTGGTGGGCCGTCTGGGACTCGAACCCAGGACCAACGAGTTAAAAGCCCGGTGCTCTACCAACTGAGCTAACGACCCGCGCGCGACGGCGCATTGTAGGGCCGCGCCCCGAGGCCCACAAGCGCCCGTAAGGGCATTCAAGCCCTCCGGTTCAACCCCGCCAGCTCGGCCATGAACCGCACGGCCTCTTCCTGTTCCGTGCCCACGGTGAGCCCGCTGAAACCGGCGTCCACCCAGTCGCGGTAGCGCTTGCGGATACGTTCCTTCGGGCCGTACAGCGCCGCCTCGTCGACGAACTCGTCCGGGACGGCGGCCACGGCTTCGTCCTTGCGGTGCGCGAGGTAGAGTTCCTGGATACGCTCGGCCGCCTCGCCGAAGCCGCGCTGGACCATCATCTGCTTGTGGAAGTTCAGGGACCGGTGTCCCATGCCCCCCACGTAGAGTGCGACGTTCGGCTTCGCCCGGTCGATCGCTGCGCGTACGTCGTCGGTGATGAGCACGGCAACGCTCGACTGCATCTCGATGTCGTCGAGCGTCTTGCCAGCCTTCGCCGCCCCCTCGGCCAGCCACTGTTTGGCCTGGTCGACATGCTCCGGTGTGTAGCGCAGCGGCAGCCACCCGTCGGCGATCTCCCCGGTCAGCCGCACCATCGTCTCGGTGCCCGTGCCGAGCCAGATGGGGATGTTCGGGTTCATGTGCAGGATGGACTTCAGCGGCTTGCCGATGCCCAGCGCGCCTTCGCCCGTGAACGGCAGCGAGATCTCGCGGCCTTCGTGTTCGACCACCTCGCGCGCCAGGGTCTTGCGGATGATCGCCACGTAGTCCTTCACGCGGTAGTAGGGTCTGCCCCACGGCTGCCCGTACCAGCCCTCGACGATCTGCGGTCCCGACACGCCGACGCCGATGATGACGCGGTCGCCTCCGGCCAGGGCGTCGATCGTCGCGGCCTGCATGGCGGCCATCACCGGCGGCCGGCCGGCGAGTTGCTGGACCCCCGTGCCGAGCCGGATGTGGTTCGTCTTGGCCGCGATGAAGGCTAACGGCGACCACGCGTCGGAGCCGTACGCCTCCGCCGACCAGACCGAGTCGTACCCGAGCTGCTCCGCGAGCTGGATCCTCTCGATGGGGATCCGGAGGTGCCGTCCGCTGTAGCCCACACCAATGCCGAGTTTCATGTCTTGCCCCTTGTGTCGAGCCCGCGCGCAGTGTGCCATGCGGGCCGGGCTTGCCGCCCAACCGCGTGTTCCTACAAACTCGCCCGTTCCGGCAAACGACCAGCGAGGACGCCATGACACTATCCGCCCTGAGCCGCTCCATCGAAGGCAAGGTAGCGATCGTCACCGGGGCGGCGAGCGGCATGGGACGCGCAACGGCCCGGCTCTTCGCCGACGAGGGCGCGAAGGTCGCAGCGATGGACATCAACCAGGACCCGCTCGATACGGTCGTACGGGAGATCGAGGAGGCCGGCTACCCGGTCCGGGGCTGGCAACTCGACATATCGGACCGCGAGGCGGTGGACCGCGTGGTCGCGGAGGTGGCCGAGACCTTCGGCGGCATCGACATCCTCATCAACAACGCGGGCATCGGCGCGGGCGGACCGATCGACGGCGACGAGTACGAAGCGATCTGGGCGCGCGGCTTCGATGTGCTGCTCACCGGACAGATGCGCATGATCCGCGCGGCGCTGCCGCACCTGCGCAAGGCGGACGGCGGCCGCATCGTCAACATCGCGTCCACCGAGGGCCTCGGCGCGACCAAGTACAGCAGCCCCTACACGGCCGCCAAGACCGGCGTGATCGGCCTGACGCGCTCCCTGGCCGTCGAGTTCGGCACCGAGGGGATCACCGTGAACTGCATCTGTCCGGGGCCCATCCGCACGGGCATGACCGAGCAGATTCCCGAAGAACACAAGCGCGAGTTCGCCCGCCGGCGCGTCGCGCTCAAGCGCTACGCAGAACCGGAAGAAGTCGCCCACGGCACGCTGAGCCTCGTCCTGCCCGCGGCCTCCTTCATCACCGGTGTAGCCCTCCCGGTCGACGGCGGACTGACGATCCGGAACGCGTGAACCTCGCGGCCGCACAGTCCGCGACCGGCCGCGTCCGCTGGCCGGTGGTGCTGGCCTACGGCGCGCCCGGCGTCGGGGCGGGTTACATGTACCTGCTCGTCAACCTCTACGTGATGAAGTTCTCCACGGACGTGCTGCTCATCGCCCCGGCGGTCATGGGCATCATCTTCTCGGTGTCACGCGTCTGGGACGCGGTGTCCGACCCCCTGGTGGGCTACCTGAGCGACCGCACGAAGAGCCGGTTCGGCCGGCGGCGAAGCTGGATCCTGGCCTCGGTGGTGCCGATCGCCGCGATTTTCGTGATGGTCTTCGCCCCGCCCGAGGCCCTCGGCAACGCCGGCCGCATCGCCTGGATGGCGACGGCGATCATCGGCTTCTACTCGGTGATGACGGTGTTCCTGGTCCCGCACCTGTCGCTCGGGGCCGAGCTGTCCGAGGACTACCACGAGCGCAGCCGGCTGTTCGGCATGCGGCACGCCGCCTTCACCATCGGCTCGATCCTCGCGCTCGGGAGCATGCAGGCGCTCATCAACGCGGAGGAGGCCGGCGAAGCCGCGGTGCGCGAGGTCAGCTTCACGCTCGCGATCGTCGCCGCCGCGGTGATGACGGCGGCGCTGCTCGGGTCCGTCCCCCTACTCAGGGAGCGCGCGGACTTCCAGGGCCGGGTCACCGAGAAGCCGTTCCAGGCCTTCGCCGACGTGTGGCGCAACGTCCACGCCCGGCTCCTGATCGTCGTCACCTTCATCGAGAACGTCGGCTCCGCGGCCATCGGTGTCCTGACGCTCTACGTCATGCAGTACGTGGTGGGCGCCCCGCGGTGGGCGCCGCTGGTCATCCTTTCGTACATGGTCCCCTCCGCCGCGTCCGTTCCACTGTGGCTGCCGCTGTCCCGCCGTTTCGGCAAGGTGCGCCTGTGGATGTTCTCGATGGTGCTGACGGGGCTGTCGTTCGGGGGCATGTTCGCGCTGCCGTTCCTCGACACCGTGGAGGCGCGGCTCGTGACGATCTTCGTGCTCGCGTTCTTCGCGGGTCTCGCCGCCGGCGCCGGAGGCACGATCGGGCCGTCGGTGCAGGGCGACGTCATCGACTACGACGAGCACCTGACCGGGGAGCGCAAGGAAGGCTCCTACTTCGCGACCTGGAACTTCGTCTACAAGAGCGCCATGGGCGTCATGCTCGCCCTGACCGGGTTCGTGCTGCAGGCGTCGGGGTTCGTGCCGAACCAGGAGCAGACCATGACCGTCCAGGTGGCCATCGTCTCGCTATACGGTCTGTTCCCGCTGGTCTGCTACGCCGTCGGCGCGGCGCTGTTCAGCCGCTTCAAGCTCGACGAGAAGGCCCACGCGGAGATCCGCGCGCAGCTCGACCTGACGACCGCTTGAGGGAGATCAACGCCTGGCGAAGCTGCCCGGCCGCCGCTCCGCGACCGCACGCACGCCTTCCTTGTGGTCTTCGGTCTTCTGCAGGCGCGCCTGCTCGGCGTTCTCCCAGTCCGTAGCGGCCTGGACCGCCTCCGGCA
>VXNE01000011.1 GCA_009840715.1 Gammaproteobacteria bacterium | reverse complement strand
CCTTACCCTCCCTCGGAGTGGGTGTCCCCTCCTTACGAGTGGGTGTCCCCTCCTTACGAGTCCGGCGATCGCCGAAAGACCGATCTGCCGCGGGCAAACGTCTCGATCACGGGTGTGTCGGCCAGCGTTGTCGGGTCCGCTGTCAGCGGGTCCGCTCCGAGTATGACGAGGTCCGCGCGCTTGCCGGGAGTAATGGACCCCTTGCTGTCTTCCTCGAAGTACTGGTAGGCGGCGCCCTGGGTGACGGCGTGGAGCGCCTCCGCGACGCTGGCGCGCTGCTCCGGGCCGAGCACGTGGCCGCTGCGCGTGGTGCGGTTCACGGTGATGTGGATCAGCCGCATGATGTCCGGAGGTACGACTGGCGCGTCGTTGTGCACCGTCAAGGGGATGCCGTGCTCGATGGTGGCCTTGACGGGGCTGGTATGGGCCGCCCGTTCCTCCCCGAAGCTCCGGCGGTGCCAGTCGCCCCAGAAGAAGGGATGCGCCGCGTAGTACGAAGGAACGAGGCCGAGCGCCTTGACGGCGGGAAGCTGGTCCGGGCGCATCAGCTGCGCATGGATGATCACGGTGCGGTGGTCCGGCAGGGCGGCCGGGTCGACGGCCTCCGCGATGCCCTCGATCGTCGCGTCGATGGCGGCATCGCCGTTGGCGTGAACGAGCACCGGCGTACGGCGTTCGATCAGCCTGGCGACGCGTTCTTTGTAGGTGTCGATGTCGTATGCGGGATAGGCAACGTAGTCCGCCGGTGCATTCTCGGGGCCTTCCGTATAGGGCTCGGACAGCCAGGCGGTGCGCCCCTGCGGGGAGCCGTCGAGGACGAACTTCGCCCCGCCGATGCGGAAACCGCCGTCGTAGGCGGGGTCGTGACGAATGCCGTCGACGGTCTCGTCATCGAGGGCATTGGTCATCACGTAAGCGACGACGTCGATGGCAAAGGCCTCACGCCCCGCCGCGGCGCGCATCGCGGCGACATCCGGCAGGATAGCGCCTCCATCCTGCACGGTGGTGATGCCGAAGCTCGCGTGATAGTCGAGCGCGCGGCGCAGCAGCCGCTCGAAGCGCTCCGGCCCGACCCGGCCGAACTGCCCCAGGGTGAACGGCACGGCGGCGGTTTCTTCCATTACGCCGTTGGGCTCGTTGGTGTTCGGACGCCTGCGAATCACGCCGCCGGGCGGATCGACCGTGTCGCTGTCAATGCCGACGGCCGTCAGCGCGGCGGAGTTGACTGCGGCGAGGTGCCCGGAGACGTGCATCAGAGCGATGGGGTGGTCCGTGGATGCGCCGTCGAGATCGTCCCGCGTCGGATGGCGGTTCTCGGCGATGAGCGAGTCGTCGTAGCCGTAGCCGAACACCCACTCGCCCGCCGGCACTTCGCGCTCGGCGATCCGTTCGCGCAGCAGGCGGACGATGTCGTCCATCTTCTCAACGGGGCCGACGGGCGGCGAGGAGAGGTTGACGAAGTCGATCAGCCGCGCGACGAAGGCAACGTGGCCGTGGGCGTCGATGAAGCCGGGAACCAGTGCCTGCTCGCCCAGTTCGATCGTTCGCGTCTGCGGCCCCTGCAGTGCCAGCAACTCGTCTGCATCGCCCACCGCGACGATGGTGTCTCCGCGCACCGCCACGGCGTTGGCGCCGGCCAGCGCGTCGTCCATGGTGACGATGTGGTCGCCGAGGAAGAGCAGGTCTGCGGGTGGTCGCGCGGATACCGGGGGCGCCGGCGCCGAACAGCCGGCGGCGAACAGGGTGACGACCAGTACGCCGAGCGCTGTCCGCGCCAGGGGCTGTGGCAGGTTGCGGTGCATGTTTGTTTCTCTCCCGGGTCTGTGATTGTCTCTTGCCGAGCGCCAGGCGCAACGGCCATGCTGCAACGGACCCCGACGGAGTCAACTATCCCGTGATCCGGCCAGTCAGGGGAAGCATCGATCCGCCCCGCCCGTTCCTGGGGCTCGAAGGCCCGCTGGCCATTGCCCACCGGGGCGGCGCCGCCGAGCACCCCGAGAACACCATGGCCGCCTTCGAGCACGCCGTGCACCTCGGCTACCGCTGCATCGAGACCGATGTCCGGGCGACCCGCGACCGAGTGCCCGTGATCTTCCACGACGAGAGCATGGACCGGCTGACCGACCACACCGGGCCGTTCGCGGTACGGGACTGGGCGCAACTCGACGACGTTCGGATCGACGGCAGGGAGCCCATCGTCCGCCTCGACGACCTCCTCGGCGCGTGGCCGGATCTCCGGCTCATCATCGACCCGAAGAGCGACGACGTCGTCACGCCGCTGATCGAGGCGCTGCGCCGGGCCAATGCGCGCCACCGCGTCTGCATCGGTTCGTTCTCGACGCGCCGCCTGCGCTGGTTCCGAACCGACGGCCCCGGCTGCACATCGTGCGGCCCCACCGAGGTGGTGCGGCTACGCGCGGAGTCCTGGGGCGTCCCCGCTGGCAAGCTGGACGCCGACTGCGCCCAGGTGCCGCCGCGTCAGCCGCTGCTCGGAAAGCTGTCCGTTCCGGTCGTCGACGCCGCGTTCCTGCGCGCTGCCCACGCGCGGGGCATGCCCGTGCAGGTCTGGACGGTGGACGACGAGGCGGAGATGGAGCGCCTGCTCGACCTCGGCGTGGACGGCATCATGAGCGACCGGGTGACGGCGTTGAAGAAGGTGTTCGAACGGCGCGGCCTGTGGCGCTGACCCCATGGCTGGGACTCGATTCGTATCCGCTGTAGACAACGCTTGCGGCGCGGCGCAGGCCGCCGGTCGGCAGGGGCCAGTTCAGTCTCGCCGGCGCGTATGGTTCCTCGCCAGGTAGCGGTCCAGCGCGTTCGCGAAGTGCTGCACGTCCTTCGGCCCGAGCGCGTCGGGGCCACCGGATACGGCGCCCAGGTCGCGCAGCGCATCCATCATGTCCCGACGTTGCAGGTGGTCGCGGACGTTCTCCGGCGTGTACATCGTGCCGCGCGGATTGAGGGCGGCGGCGCCCTTCTCGACGATTTCGGCGGCAAGCGGGACGTCGGCAGTGATGACGAGGTCACCGGGGGCCGCTCGTGCGACGATGGCGTTATCCGCGGCGTCGAAGCCCGCCGGCACCTGCAGGGACTCGATCACGCGCGACGGCGGTGTCCGTATTGGCTGGTTGGCGACCAGAGTGGTGCGGACCTGCAGTCGTTCCGCTGCGCGAAACACCACGGTCTTGACCGCGTTAGGGCATGCGTCCGCATCGACCCAGATTCTCATGGGCCGGTCCGGAACCGCGGCAGGGCGGGGCAGGAGGTCCGTTTCCGCATGGCGGAGCCGAGTGCACCGCTTTCCTGGTGTCTCAACATCCCGGATATGCTGTGGGGCACTTCGGCGACGGCCAGGTGACCACCATGAGCAGGATCGACCGAGTTTCCATTCAGACCTATCGGTACACGCTCGACGATTTTGGGCCTTCCATCGCCGTCCACCAACCCGGCGGCAAACTGGAGCTTACGCGGTTCCTGGTCACCATCGACACCGACGATGGCCTCTCCGGCAGCTATGCACCGCACTTTGGCGCTACCGCGCACGCTCGGGCACAGGTCGAGGAGATGGCACGGGGTCTCATCGGTCTGGATCCCGAGCGACGGGAACGTGTTTTCGAGCGGCTCAAGCTGAGTCACCGCCACTACGACAAGTCCGGCATCGGCGCCATCGATACCGCGTTGTGGGATCTCGCCGGCAAGAAGTACGGTGTTCCGGTCGCACGGCTGCTCGGCGGGTTCCGTGAACGGCTACCCGTCTATGCGAGCACCGTGCCGGGACAGCGCGCCGCCGGCGGGCTGGACAGCGTGGAGCGTTACGCGGACTTCGCCGAGTCCTGCCAGGCGGCGGGCATCCCCGCATTCAAGATACACGGTTTCTTCGACGGCAATCCGAAGACCGAGATCGCCATCATGTCCGCGGTGCGCCAGCGGGTCGGCGAGGACATGAAGCTCATGACCGACCCCGCGTCTTCCCTGAAGTCGTTCATGGATGCGGTGGAAGTTGGCAGAGCCTGCGACGACCTGGGCTTCTTCTGGTACGAAGACCCGTACCGGGACGCATCGTCGAGTGCCGTCGCGCACAAGCGGCTGCGAGATTTCGTGCGCACGCCTCTGCTGATCGCGGAGCACATACGCGGGTTCGAGCAAAAGGCGGACTTCGCGCTCGCGGGCGGCACGGACATCATGCACATCGACCCGGAGCTGGACGGCGGCATCACCGGCACCATGAAGCTCGCACACTTCTGTGACGCGATCGGCATGGAGGTCCAGCTGCACACCGCGGGACCCATGCACCGTCACTGCATGGCCGCGATCGCGAATACGCACTTCTATGAACTCGGCCTGGTGGGCCCGGACAATCCTGCCAATGGCTTGCAGCCACCGATCTACACCGACGGCTACGGCGACGAGATCGGCAACGTGGGGCCGGACGGATGCGTCCCCGTACCGACCGGTCCCGGCCTGGGCGTCAGCTACGATATGGATCGCATCAACAGGGGGGAAGTCGGCCGGGTCGAGGTTCGCTAGGACTTCCCGGTGCACAAGGCAAGCTGCGGCTACCGCATGCTTATGGAACTCGCAACTGCCGCCGGCTGTTCGGACACAGCGAAGGCCGCGCTTCATCCACGAGACCGCGGCCGGTAGCCGCCTATCCGATTGATCGGAGCTTGGGGATGATCGACGACCAACGCATTGCCGAACTGCGTGTCTGGGGCTTCACCATCATCCGCGACGCGTTGGACACGACCACCACGACGCGGATGCGGGACTTCGTGATCGACAATGCCTTGCGCATTGGCGTCGAACACAATTACCGCGGCACGGCTCGCCACCTCGCGAACCTGGTGACCCTCGATCCCATGTTCCTGCCCGTCATCGACCACCCGGCAGTCCTGCCGTACATCGAGACGATGATGGGGCCCAACTTGATCCTTGGTTCACTGAACGCTCGGGTGGTGCGGCCCGGCGACGGTAACCAGGGACTGCACGGCGATGTGCCGCTGGACATGCTTCGCCGCGGCGACGACGCCCCGCTGATGATGAACACCGTGTGGGCGTTGTCGGATCTCAACCCCGACAACGGCGGCACCCGCCTGGTGCCGGGCAGCCACCAAAGCCACCTCCGGCACCCCCCGCCGGGCCTTGCGCTCCCTCACGAGATGCAGCCGGAGGTGTCGGCCGGCTCGGTCGTGATCTTCCACGGCCAGACTTGGCATGGCGGCGGCGCGAACCACGGGGAGGAACTTCGCGCCGCCATGTTCGGCCACTACCGCAACAGCCACTGGATGCGTTTCCAGTGCGACCCCCACGACGGCTTCCGCGAAGAGTGGCTCGAGGGCATGACCACCCGCCAACGCGAACTCTTGCGCATGACGAACGGCGTCGACCACCGCCACGGCGCCGACTTCTACGAACGGTAACGGGCAATCCTCATGAGCGACCGCGTGGCGGCGCCAAGGAGCGTGTTCTAACGGCGCGGCCTGTGGCAGTGATTTGGCCGGTCCATCCCGCTAAAGTAGCGATATTCGTCTCGCCGTGTGGGGTTGACTGATGACCGCTCGATTCCTCTGCCCGTGGATTCTCGCAGCACTCGTCGCCGGTCCAGCGCTTGCCGGAGGGCAGGCGATCGACATCGACGACTACCCGTCCCTAGACGCCAGGCAGATCGGCCATCTGCGGCATTTCGCGAAGCTGTCCCGCCAGTTGCCCGGCGACTGGTCCGAGATGGGCGAGTACGCCAGTCACACGTCCGAGAAGCCCTATCGATACCAACTGGCGTTCATGCTGTATGCGGCGGCTTCCGTCCAGTTCAACGTCACGCCGGCCTATCGGGAGCTATACCAGGACCTCATCGGCAGGCTCATGGTGCAACTCCGGCACTACGACATCTGGGGCAACTGGGTCAACGCCAGCCGCGGCGGCGGGTGGTCGGACCCGAAGCCCCTCAGTGAACTCGACGTCGGCTGGATCGACCCCGTCAAGAGGCACAACATCATGTACAGCGCGCACCTCTTCCAGGGCGCCGCGACGCATGAGGCGCTCTACCGTACGGGGGAGTTCATGCAGCCGGGGTCGTTGACGCTGGTCTGGCCGCAAACGCTGTGGGGCCCGGGCGCGACGACGTTCGAGTACGACCTGCCGAAGATCGCGGACAACTTCATTGCACAGTTCCGCGAGAACGACTACATGGGCATCCCCTGCGAACCCAACGCCCTGTTTCCCGAATGTCCCCAGCATGCACTTCTCGGACTGATCCTCTACGACCGCGTCGCGGGTACGGAGTACTCCACGGAGATCATGCCGCGTTACATGCGGCAGTTCGAAGAACTCAAGTATCTGGACGAGGAGACCGGTTCCTTCATGGCAGCGTGGAAGGTCAAGCAAGGCGAACCGTTCTACTTTGCCAGCGGCATCGACGGCTGGACCGGAACGTTCATGCACGCGTGGGCGCCCGAGTACATACAGCGGGTGTATCCGCGCCAGCGAGACCTGCACGTCGACGCGTTGTTGACCAGCACGGAAGCTCCCGGCGAACCGCCCCCGGGCACCTCCAGCCTGCTGGGATTCATGGCCATGATGGCATCGGAAGTAGGCGACACGGAGACCGTCGACAGGATCCTCGAACATGCTGACAGGCACTATCGTCCCGTGTGGCGGGAGGGCCGGTACTACTACCCGAGAAACGACGGCCCGGTCAGCCAAGAGGACGATTCCCTGTCGGTCTCCGCGCTCGCGGGCAACGCGATGTTGCCCTTCGCGAGGCTCAACCCCGGGAACGGCCTGTTGCGTCTGCACAACGAGACGTGGCCGGAGTCGTACTTCGAGCAACCCTACATCGCCGCGGTGGATCCGGGCGCCGTGGGCGTCAGCCAGGCGATCTACGACGCGGAGCGCGAGGCGCTCATCGTCGGTCTGGAACCGGGGCCGTTGCAGCTTGCGGAGACGCGGTTCGAGGTGCGCAATCTCGACCCCGGAACCCCTTGGGACGTGTTCCGTCATGGCAGGTTCGTGGCCACGATCGCGGAAGGCGCCTCCTTGGCCGAACACGGCATCGAATGGCAGGAGGGAGAGCCCGTTCGAATTTCCGTGGACGCGACCGCGCCCGTCAGCCTGGTGCTGCGGAAAAGTCCTGGACAGGCCGTCGCGGGCCTTTAGAAAGGGGTAAGGCCCGATGCGGGTCAGGGATTCCGTCATCGTCCTTGCGCTGGTGGCTGGAGCGTTCGTGGCGGGGCGCTACTGGTTTCCGTCAGCCGGAACGGGGAGCGCGTACCGCGCAT
>VXNE01000027.1 GCA_009840715.1 Gammaproteobacteria bacterium | reverse complement strand
CCGACGAGTGGGGCGGCGGCATGATGCCGCGCTGCCGCGCCTACGACCCGCTCGACTGGGGCGCCAACGCCATCTACGACATCGTCGACGGGAAGCTCGAGTTCAGGAGCTACTACAAGATGCCGGCGCCGCAGGACGAGCAGGAGAACTGCGTGGCGCACAACGGATCCGTGGTGCCGGTGCCGGGGCGCGACATCTTCGTCCAGGCCTGGTACCAGGGGGGCATCTCCGTGCTCGACTTCACCGATTCGGCCAAGCCGGTGGAGATCGCCTACTTCGACCGCGGCCCCGTCGACGAGGAACAGTTGACCCTCGGCGGATACTGGTCCGCGTACTGGTACGAAGGGAGGATCTACGGGACCGAGATCCTCCGCGGGATCGACGTGCTGTCGCTCCTGCCGAGCGACTTCCTCTCGGCGAACGAGATTGCCGCGGCGGTACTCGCCGACCAGGGCCGGGAGTTCAATCCCCAGCAGCAACGAAGCTACGACTGGCCGGCCGAACCGGTGGTGGCCCGCGCGTATGTCGACCAACTGGCGCGCGACAACGCGTTCGACGAAGCGTCCCTGGCGGATCTCGATGCGGCGCTCGACCTGGCGGCCGCGGCGCTGCGGGAAGAGGCAAGTGACCCGGAGCTGGCCGATCGGCTCGATACGTTGGCGGCGTCGGTCGGAACCGGCGCCGGCGGGGAGATCGCAGAGAAGCGGCGAAGCGGGTTGGCGGAGACGCTACGCGGCATCGCCGGGCGGCTACGCCATCCATGACCAACCGATGAATGCCGCGGGAGATCTGCTATCCGTTTCCGAGGACGTCAGCGGCGCTTCGATAAGCGGCGTTGTCGCCGCCGGCTTCGAGGATGTTCTGCAAGTGTTCACGGAGAACTTCCGCCGGCGGGGCGAAGTTGGAGCGGCCTGCGCCATCTACAGGGGCGATGACCTGCTGGTGCACCTGTGGGGCGGCTACAGGGACCAGGCAAGAACCGAAAGGTGGAACGACGACACGCTGGCGTGTGTGCATTCGACAACCAAGGCAATCACGGCGGTCGCCATGGCCATGGCCGTGTCCAGAGGCCACTTCTCCCTGGATGACACGGTCGTCTCGCACTGGCCCGAGTTCGGTGTCCACGGCAAGCAGCACATCACGATCGGGCAGATCCTGGACCATTCGGCGGGACTGCCTGTCGTCGAGGAAACCCTGACCATCGAGCACCTGGCCGATCTGGATGGCTTGAGCGAGATCCTGGCGCGACAGAAGCCGCAATGGGAACCCGGCACGCGTCATGGCTATCACGGTTGGACGTTTGGCATGTACGCGAACGAGATCATGCGCCGGACGGACCCGGAGGGTCGCAGTGTCGGCCAGTTCGTCGCGAAGGAAATCGGCGAGTCCCTTGGTGAGGAGTTCTACATCGGCTTGCCGGATACCGTTCCGGACCACCGGCTGTCGGAAGAGTTCACCAATCTTCGAACGCTCCTGGACATGCTCACAAACAAGCCTGTATCCAATATGGGTACGATGCTCAGGTTTCTGTTCGAAAGGGACACGCTGCAGGCGAAGATGCTGAAGAACCCGGTGGAACTGGGTCGATTCGACCAGTTCAACACCCGTGCCGTCCGGCGCGTGGAGGTCCCGGCGGGGAACGGTCACGGAACTGCCAGGGCCATGGCGCATATCATGGGGGCTTGCGCCAGCGGTGGGGCATCGCTGGGACTCTCGGGAGAGAGCCTTGCCCAGTGGGAAAGAAGGCATCCCGGGACCGGAAAGGATGAAATCGAAGCCGTCATGGGTGCGAGAGTCCTGTTCCAGGCCGGCATGATGAAACCCAATTCGGAGCATCGGACTCTGTTGCGCAGACCCCGCTGTTACTTTCATTACGGGAGTGGTGGTCATATCGCGTTTGCGGACCCGGACAGTGGCCTAGGGCTCGGTTACTGCAACAATCGAATACTGGCGGCGGTCGGTGACCGGAGGAGCAACTTGCTGGTCGACGCCATGTTGGGATGTGCGGACTGAGGATCGACGATGACTGCCGCGAAACCCCTCCGCGCGGCGGCTTCGGCCGAGGAGGTCTTCGGTACTCAGCACGGTCTCTTCTCCCGCGCCTACGCTGGCGACGATGACCCCCTCTCCGAAGCGCGCCTGAAGGCACTCTTCGGTCCGCAAGCCGCCATGGAAGGTCCGCTGGCGCGGACGGGAGTCGGTTGCCGCTTCCACGGGGTGGACGTTGCGCGACAACTGAGCGCCGAGCAGGCGGCCTACCTGATCGACGCCCTGAGCATGCACTCGATCATCGTCTTTGCCGGTCAGGATCTGCGGCGTGTGTCGCTGGCGCATTTCGAGCGTTTCGCGAATCACTTCGGCGCACCGCAACCTGTCCCGAAAGTAGTCACTGAGGGTGTCGTCGATGCGGTCAACGAAGCCCTGACCCAGATCACCGGCCAAGAGGGCGAACGCGTCGAACACCTGCCGGTCCCACCCGAATCCTCGGCGCTTTACACCGTCACCAACGTGGAGCCGGTCAAGGACGGCTCGGTTCGGGTTCTGACGCCACGGCCTAGGGCGAGGAATCCCAGCCGGCAGGACATCTCCGAGGAGGTGCGCTGCGAGGTGCTGTGGCACACGGACCAGGACCATGAACGAATCGCCTGCAACACGACGATGTTCCTGGTCCACAAGCACCCCGCCGCGCGAGATGCCGCCTCCGGAAACTGGCTGGGCAGCTACCCCGAGGTCGACCACGACACCTTCTACAGGCATCCCGACCTCCCGGAAGGCATGGAGCATTTCCATACCACCGATGCGAGATTGGTGCGCTTGCGGCAGCAGCATCTGCCGCTGAACGCCGAGACCGCCTTTGCGGACACCGTCGCTGCGTTCGAAGCGCTGCCGGGCGCGGAGCGGGAGCGGCTCGAGCAGATCCGGATGGTGAAGTACGAGAGGCCGGGAGACGACGTCGACGGCAAGGGCTACTACTGTCCGCTGATACGCACGAATCCTCGCAGCGGACGCAGGATGATCTACTCACCCGTCTATGGCAGCCGCTTCGTCCTGCAGAACATCCCTCCGCCGCAGATCGAGGGCATGAGCAAGGCGGAGACGAAGGCGTTCCTGGACGAACTCGAGGCGCACTGCCTTCAACCCCGGTTCCGATACAACCACCTGCACCAGGAAGGGGACCTGGTCATCTGGGATGACTACGCGCTGCTGCACTGCCTGCCACCGGTCAAGATCGGGATCACCCGCCTGGAAGACGCCCGCCTCTACTATCGCATTGCCACGAAAGGCGCACCGAGGTTGACGCTGCCGCGGCAGGACAGCCGGGAATGGCTCCTGGAGAACCTGAAGGACACGTACAGCACGCCTGCCGAGATTCTCGAAGTCGGGAGCGCGTAGTCTCTCCGTGATCGAGTTGCGGCACTTCATCGAACGGGCCCGGCACGCGGCCTCCTCGGCCGACCCGGAGCAGGCGGTTGCCGGACTGCTGTGGGAGTTACTGGAAACGCCACGCCCCGAGCGGGTCGGGCAGGGGGACGGTCAGGCCGAGCGACTGCTCCATCACGGGCGGGCCGTGACGGTCTATCTCATCCGCGGCGAACCGATGCGGCGGTTCCCGCCCCATGAGCATGGCATGGTGGCCGCCGTGGCCATGCTCGATGGCACGGAGACGCACCGGTTCTTCGCGCGCGAGCCCGGCGGGCGGCTCCGGCTGACCGAAACCAGGCACCTGACCGCCCCGTGCGTGGAACTGTTCGACGCGCGTACGATCCACGCGGTCGAGTATCGGAGCACCGCGCCCGTGCTCGCCGTCCACGTCTATCTCGGTGACCTGCTGCGGGCCCGGCGCCGCATGTGGGACCACGACGGACGGAACCCGTCCCCGTACGACCAGGCGCGATACGACCGCCTTGCCATGGACGTTTCAGCGGAAACCGGCCCCGGTTGACCCTACGGTCCCTGCCGGCATCCGAGGTGCTGCAGAAACCACCCCACGTAGCGGGTGGTGGCATCGACCACTTCCGGGAAGCTCCGGACGCCGTGGCCCGCTTTCGGGTAAGTCGCGAGCACCGATTCGACGCCGTGCTCGAGCAGGGAACGGTGAAACTCCAGGGCCTGGCCGGGCGGCGTCGACTGATCTGCGCCTCCGGCCAGGATCAGCGTGGGCGTGGTGACCCGGTCTGCGTACATGACGGGACTGCGGTCGTGGAAGCGGCCGCCGGGTACGCTCGCGGCTTCGCCGAGGAACATCTCGTCGAACTGCGGGATCTGTGAAGTGCGGTGCTGCGAGTACCAGTTCGTGCAAGGCGAAATGGGCGCCGCGGCCGCGAAGCGCGAATCCTGTGTAATGAGCCAGGCGGAGGCGTAGCCGCCGTAGCTGATGCCCGTGACGCCCAGCCGTTCGGCGTCCGCGATGCCCCGTTCCACCAGCGCATCCAGTCCCGTCAGGTAGTCGTGGGTGTCCTCGCCGCCCATGTCGCCCACGACCAGGCGGGCGAACGCCTGGCCGCGGCCGCTGCTGCCTCGGGGATTGGGATAGAACACCGCACAGCCGTGGTCGGTGAGCGCCTTGGTGCCCCGCAGGCGCCCATGCCAGCGATTGCGGGATGCCCAGACGGGACCGCCGTGGATGTCCATGACCAGGGGATGGGGCCCGGGCGCTTCCGGACGAACCAGCCAACCCTGCATCTCGAGGCCGTCGCGGGCCTGCCAGGTGAAAGGCTCGACGGAAGCCCGGTGGAAATCCGGCGCCGTTCCGGCAACCGTGCCGAGGGAGGCGACGGGACGGGACTCGCCATCGGCGAGCACGACGAGTTCGGGCGGCACCGCGTAGCCTTCGCAGATCGCGGCGCAGCGCCCGCCCGGCAAGGGGGAGACGGTCGGGTACCAGGCTCCCATGGTGCGTTCGATGCCCGCCCAGTGTTCCCGGACCGCGCCACTGTCCACCCGGCACTCGCTCACCACGGTTTCGAAACCGCGATGTCCCGCGAAGACCAGGTGGGTGTCGTCACGCCAAACGAGGTGCGTGACGTCCACATCGTGCGTGTCGATCGTCCGACTCTCGCCGGTCTGCGGCTCGATCAACAGGAGTTGCCCGGCAACCACCAGCCGGTCGCTGCAGACGGCCTCGACCAGCGCCACCACCTCGCCGGAGGGCGATGCGGCGGGAAGGCCGATCTGGTCGCTCGGTGTGTAGATGGTCCTTGCGGATGTCGTGTGCGGGTCGATGGCATGGAGCCGGCAGCGATACCAGGAGCCCTCGCTGTGGGAGTCGCTCGCGACAGCGATCAGTTGACGGTTGCCGAGCCAGCCGCTTTCCCAGCAGTTCAGGCCTTCCGGCGAAGCCCGGCGCAGTGCGTTGGTGCCCGTGTCGTAGACATACAGGCGCCGCCAGAGATTCTCGGCGTCGGCGGTCTCGACCTCCGGCATCCACTCGGGCAGCGCATCGGCCTTTGCGGCGGTGGTGGCCGCACCCAGCGCCCCGGGAAGATCTGCGCCGAAGCCCGCGACGCCCAGGACGATGCGCTGTCCGTCCGGCGACCAGTGAAAATACTCGACCGTGCCGTCGACCGCCGGTGTGGCCCGGGTCGGCCCCTTGCCTTCGCGATCCGCCAGGATGAGCTGGAAGTTCCCTGGCTCGGCGCGGTCGGACAGGAAGGCAAGCCGTGATCCATCCGGAGACCAGCACGGCATCCGGTCGCTGTTCGCGGGACAGTGCAGGCGACTCGTGGTCCCGGAAGCCAGATCGACCAGGCAGATCCGGGTGACCGGCGCCGTCTCGAGGTCCTGGAATACGATGCCGGTAAAGCCTGCCAGTTGGCCGCGTGGGTCTGCCGCGAGATCGGCGCCGTCCGTGACCCGGTCTTGCCCGGGGGCGCAGATGGCATCGTAGTACGCGTGCACCTCGCGGTAGAGCCGAGTGGAGCGCAGGTCGCGCTGCGAGAGAGGGAGCATGAGCCTTCGTGCGCTCTGTGCCAGCGTCTCATTCTATGGCACCGGCCGACTGGGGGCGTCCGCGATCTCCGCGTCTGGGTAAGGGTTCTACGCGACACCGGGAAGGAGCTAAAACTTGACTCAAAGGAATGCAGACAAGCGGCGCGGGCGACCCCAAGTGATTCTGTCCGCCGCGATGGTGTTGTTGGGGGCCCTCTCCGCGGTCGTCTCGACTGCCGAGACGGCAGGGGGCGAAGCGGAGGGCGAATTCGCCATCGCCCACGACGGCTGCAGGTTGCACTATCGGGTGTTGGGCCAGGCAGACGGCCCGGCACTGTTCATCGCGTATCCGTGGACCGACTACCTCGTGGAGATGACGTCACCCGACGCCGCGACGGCGGAGACCGGGAAGGCCGAACTCGAGCAATTGCTCGATGCCTTCGCGGACCGGTACAGGATCGTCCACTTCGACTATCCGCGGGGTTCGCATCCCAGCGAAGGGCCCCTTGCCGGCGACCTCACGCCGGAAACGGTGGTCAAGGACTTCCTGGCCGTCGCGGATGCGGCCGGCGTGGATCGTTTCGCGCTGACCGGATTCTCCTTCAGCGCGAACTACGCACTCCAGCTCGCGACCCATACCGACCGGGTGGCCGCCCTGGCCATCGGCGGCTGGCCACCGCTCTCGGGGCCGTACGAGGAGACGCTGGCCACCGTCCACCAGATGCTTGAGTCCGGCGCCTTCACCGGGCACGGCCACGCGTTTCTCGACTCGATCCGCGTCTATTACGAAACGGTGATCGCCGAGTGGGACGAAGCGGCGGAGGTGCCCGGGTTCGACATGCCCCGCATGATCTACGTGGGCGATCAGGACACGGGTGCGGCCGAGATCATGGGCGCGCCGATCAACCTCGCCGAGCCCATCGTGCGCCGCAGGGCGGAGCTCGAAAGTCAGGGATGGGAAGTGGTGATTCTCGAAGACCGGACCCACTTCATTCCCTGGGCCGAGCATGTCGCCACGGTGCGGGGGTTCCTGGACGAGATCGACTGGTAGCCTGCTACCAGCTCTTGCCCTCGAGGAAGTCCAGCACGCTGGGCACCCACGCGTCGAGCGTCAGGTTCATGTGGTCGTAGCCGTCGATGACGTCGACTTGCCAGCCGGCGGCCTCGAGCCTTGCCTTGTTCTCGATGATCGGCTCGGCGACCGGTAGCGTGAGGTTCAACGAAGGGACGCCGACGTCTTCGGACCCCACGTAGAGATAGAGCAGCCCGGCCCGGTCCCGCATGGATTCGACGGCGTCTTCTTCCTGTCTATTATAAAAATCTGACGCTGCCGAAGATCTTACGCGTGTAGATCTCGG
>VXNE01000614.1 GCA_009840715.1 Gammaproteobacteria bacterium | reverse complement strand
CCCCCGCCCCCCCCGCCGCGACCCCCCCGCCGCCCCTCCCGAACCTCCGCCCCCCGTCTGGGCCACGGGCCCCGAACCGCGGGCGGGCGCCGGAGCTCGCGGCCAGGTCGACCGGGTCATCGAAGTCCGGCAGCGGCGTGGAGTTGAACCGGTCGACCTGCCCGGCGGGAAGCGCGTCCGCCCCCTCGAGTTCGCCAGCCTCGGCGTCCCATAGCACGGCGAAGGCGAGACCAGGGCAGAACACGTCCACGACCGGGACGTCCCCGCGCGCATCGGCGAAACGGCAGCGATTCGATTGGTAAGGGGCGTCCCAGAACTTCGAAAGCGTCCCCAGGCGTTCCGGGCTCGACGGATCGGCGAGCGAGAATACGTTCGCCCGCTCGCCGCTGTTGTCGAACACGAACAGGTACGCATCGTCGTCCGTGATCGCCAGCGGGACCGGCGGAGATGCCGGCGCGCTGATGGTCTCCTCGAAGTCCGCCTGCGTCAGGGCCCCCGTTTCCGCGTCCCGCTCGAACACCAGCAGGCGGTCGGCAACACTGACGTAAAGATGCCCGCCACCGTTGGCGACGACCGCCGCCGTGGCCAGGACGCCGGTCGCCGACACGAACCGCAGTCCGCCATCGTCCTCGACCGCAAAGTGCTCGGGGTAGTGTGCGCTGACCCGGTAGAGGCTCGAGCCCTCGGCGTCGGCGAGGAGGGCCTCTTCGCAAGTGCCGGGATCACCGTCGGCTGCAACGGTGCCGGGATCCCCAAGTTCCGGGCCGTCACCCTCGGGTTCCAACGCGTGCCAGCTACCGCAGTCGTCCACCAACAGTCGGTTGCGTGCCGTATCCCAGAGCAGCGCGCCGCGCCGCACATCGAAGTCCGTTTCGAGCAGTTGCACGTGATCGAGCCGACCCGTCGCCACTTCCCGTTCGAACACCTGCAGGCCCAGGTCGGAAGCCATGTAGAGCACGCCGCCGTCCGCATGCATCGCGAGATCCCGGAGACCGCGGATCTCGACCGTGTCGCCGGCCGAGTCGCGATCGCCGTCCGCCAACCGCCCAAGATAGCGCAGCCAGCCAGGCGCCACGGCCTCCTCCCAACGTAGCGTGAACTCGCCGCCCCGACCGCCAGCGCCGACACCGAGCGCAATGGTGTAACGCGTACCCTCCTCCGCCTCGAACAGCACCTCCACGCCGTCTTTCCCGCTCCGCTGCCATACGCTGGACGCCAGGACGTCGAGGCCGCCGAAGCCGTCCGCCGCCTCCCGATGCACCGTCACCGCCCACGGCCCGGCGCCGTCCACCGCGAAGCGCATCCATCCGGACGTTTCGGCTTCATAGGTCCACCAGAGGGTCGAGCGGCCAAGCACGGTGCTGCGTTCGCCCCGCGCCGCGCCAGGGCCGATCTCGGCGACCAGATCGAGATCTTCGAGACCCGTGCCGGTGAACAGCGTCACGCGCATTTTCGGATAGGTCGGCACGACTTCACCGACGTCCCCCAGCCGCCAGGTGTACAGACGGTCCTCCGGCGCCTCCCACGTCCACCACCGCGTCCTGACACCCGTTTCCGCGGGCTCCCCGGGCTCCACGGTCGGGCCCTTTTCAGGACCAGGACCCGCTCCGACGGGACCGCGTCCCCCAACGACTCGGCCGCCTCGAAGAGGTCGTTGCCGGCGTCGCTGCGGTGAATCTCGTACCACCGGAGGGTGTACTCACCCCCGAGTCCGGCCGCGTCGCGCCCGGCCATGGCGACGCAGTACTCCCTGCCGGCGCCGACTGGCACGTACGCCGAACTCGACGGTATCTGGCCGACCAGGCGCAGCGCGGTGACCTCGCCGCCCTCGAAAACGAGCACCCGATGTGCCGGCGTGTAGAACTCCCACAGCCCGTCGCTGGGCGCGATCCACCGGAACCACGTGGTCGCGGCGAGGCCGCCGAACGCCTCGCCGGGCTCGAGCGTCGCGCCGGCGCTGCTCCCGTCGACGCTCCCCGACGCGCCTTCGAGGACGAGGGCTTCGGCGAAGTCGGTGTTGACGGGACGACCGGCCGGGGTCCACCGCAGTTCCATCGGCGCCGCTCGCGACACGCCGCTGACGCGAACGCGGCAGGTCGATCCTTCCTCGGCAAACAACGTCGCCTGCCACTGCGACGACGCCACCTCGCGGAGGGCGACGATGGCGTCGCCCTCGAAGACGTGCACGCGGTCGTGGCGCGCGACGTCGTACCGCTCCCGGTAGTCCGACGCGAGCGCCGGAACGCGGAAACGGAACGGACCGTCGGCAGGCGCCGTCCACGCCTACCAGGCGGAAGTCGCCGGGCGCCCCGTCCGCGCATCGAACGCCGGCTCCCCCGGTTCGGAGGACGCCAGCAGCAGATCCAGGGTTGAGGAACCTTCCTCGCCCTCGATCACCTCGGCGGATGCGAAGTCGTCATTGTCCGGTCTGACAGCCTCCGGCAAGGCCTCCTCCCCCGCGCTCACGTCCACGGAGACCGACCCCGCGCGCGCGTTCCATGCGCCCGCCGTGAAGTACACGCGCGCCCCGTCCTCGCCGGGCTCGGCCGACACGCTGCATCCGCCTGCGAGAAACGCAGGTCCTCCGTCGCGATGGCCTCCGCGCGTCGACGTAGCCCGGCACCGGGTCCGGAATGGCGACCTTCTGCAGGAGCAGCCAGGGAAAGGCGTTCGTCGCCAGGGGCGCGTCAGCCGGCTGCATCGTCGTGACCCATGGGCGGGGGCGACACCCCGGCACCCAGGCCCTCGTTGCCCACGCGGGATGCGAGATCGACCGTCCCGCTGTCGGACAGGCCAAGTGCCTTCAGCAACGAAGTGCCCCGCATTCGACACCCCCAAGGCAGCCTGCCGCCGTCAGGACCGGCTCAGGTCGAACAGCGCGCCCAGGGCGATCTTCCTGTCGTCCGGGATGACCACCAATCCCAGCGCCCGGTCGCCCCCTCCGGGCGCGCCGTCGGAGTCCATGACCGCCAGGATCAGTTCGACGGTGCCACTCGGGAACTGCAGTACGAGACAGCGCACCGCCGGCGCTGCCTCGTAGGCCGCGAACGCCGGGTTGACCGGAGCCAGCACCCCGTCCGCCTCGCACCGGATGCCGTTCGCCGTGAAGTCGAGTTCGAAATCGCCCCCGGCATCCGGCTCGAGTTCACCCGGGAGGTCGGCGTCCTCCCCCAGCGTCGGGCTCCACAAACCCGCGACCGCGACATTCGAACCGCCCCGCTCGAACCCCGTGAAGGCCCAGCCGTGGAAGGACCGTGGACTCCCGCCGGCAGGCGTGTAGCTGCCCCGGATCCAGTCCCCGAAGCGGTATTCGGCCGTGAAACTGAATGCCTCGCTGCCGCCCGAGACGTCGGCGCCGACCAGTTGGATGTTGCCCGACTCGAAGAGTTCGCCGGAACCGGACACCGTGCCCGTGGCCGTCTCGTACGTGGCCCGTGCGATCCGGTTCGTATCGGCCGACTCCGGCAGCCAGGCGTACATGCGGCTGTCCGGCAGCAGGAGGAGGTAGCCTTCGCCGCCTGCGGCGTCGTCGAACGCGATCCGCCAGAGCCCGGTCGCTCCACGGTACTCCGGCCGCGCCCCGGAGAGGTTGGAGAGGTGGCCGGTCGGCAGGGTCATGAGGCTCATGACCAGGATGGGTCGGTCCGCAGCCACGTCCAGCGACCACTTTCCGGCACCGTCCCCCAACTGCCCGTTTACACCGCCCGTGCCGGCCTCGAGGTCCTGCGCGCTCAGCGTGACCGCCGCCCCCGCCGGTATCGTCACCCGGGGCGGGTCCACCGAGGTCGCCCCCGTGTCGTCGCGCCCCGTGATCGGCACGTTCGCCGCCGCGTCACCCGGATTGACGAGCCGCAGCCAGCTCCGCTGGTTGTCGTTGCTGCCGGGATTGAAGATCGGCACCCGATGCCGGAGCGCCGTCTCCCGCACCACGTCGTGCATGCTGGTGAGGAAGCCGTCCATCGTGCGGATGTAGGCCAGCGGCTCGATGTCGAGGCCGCCGCCGTAGAGCAGCAGGCGCCAGTCGCCCTCGCCCGCGCCCAGTCCGCCGGACAGGCCCTTGGCGGTGTTGCCCTCCTCGACGTCCTCGGAGTTGACGTGCACCGTCTCCAGCGCGTCGATGGACAGGTCAATGGGGCCCCGGCGCTCCCCAGCGTCGTCGATCCCGTAGATCTGCACGGTGCCGGCCCGGTCCGAGTGATTGACGATGCGCATGAAGCCCTGCCGGCCATCCGGGTCCTCGTCCGACATGAAGAGGGGGACGAAGTGCTCGCGGCCTTCCTGGGCGGCCGCCGTCAGCGCGGCGAACGTGGCGCAAAGCAGCGCCGTCAGGCAGAGGGAGGGAACGCTGGGCGCGCGTGGGAACATGTCGTTGTCGAGGAGGAATGTCGTTGCATACCGGCATGCTAGCGTCATCCGTCGGAATCTTGCACTTCCAGGTCCGTGGCCACGCGCCGGGACATGCCCCGCTGCCACGTTCGGAGATCGGTCAGAGGGGTAGCGACCCGACCGTAAAGCGGACTCCGATTCGACAACCGGCGTGCACCGGCGGGCCGGTCATCCCGGACCCGCTGGCCGACCGTCGTCGAACTCGATCCTCCCCTCCCACAGCCTGCGGTCGCCCGGTATGTACTGCCCGGTCTCGATGTAGTCGATCTCGTAGCCCGGCAGCGCCCGCATCGCGACACAGCGGCCGTCGGCCGCCTGGAAGCCGTTGCGTTCGAAACGGAAGTTCATGCTGGCGGTCCGGCGTCCCGCCGGCAGGAGGCTGGTATCGACCGGGGCCACGTGCACGAAGAACCGCTTGGCGCCTCCCTCGCGTTCGCACCGCATCGAAGTCCTGGTCGAGGGCGCGCCGTGCTTGACGTACACGAGCAGCCTGTCCAGCACGAAAACGTCGAAGTCCGACCGCAACGCGGGCACTTGGGAGTTCCAGACGTCCTCCACGTCGAGCAGCGGCCGTCGCACGAACAGCCAGGTGTGGGCGGCCGGGTCCGAGAACGCCGTCACCCACGTCGGGTCGTTCCGGAACGTCGCCAGCAGGAACTCGAACCACTCGCCGTACCGCAGGTGCAGCCACGGATGGAGATAGACGGCGCCCGCGTCGGTCGTCCGTTCCCACCGGTCGAACCCGGACCGGGACACCGGCATGCGCATCAGACCGCCCACGTCTCGGACGGGACGGCGCGCGGCGGTCGGGACCCTGGCCCCCGCAGTCGCGATGTGCACGCCCGGCGGCACGTCGCGGGTTGCCGCCACCACGGCGCCCTCCTCCGGACTCAAACCGACGCGCGGCGACAGCAGATCCGTCGGCGAACGCCCGGCGGCCGCCGCCACGGCCGATACGGCGACCAGGGCCGCGAGCAGTCCCGGCAGCGTTCCGTGCGGGCGTAGCCGACGGCGAACAGCGAGCGTTGGCAGCCACAGTGCCATCCCGAGCCCGAGTGCGGGGCCAACGTGCGAGATTCGCACTCCGGGATCGGACCACAACGTCCCCTCCGCGTCCCACCACAGCCAGGCGGCCGTGCCCAGCAGGACGAGCGCCGCCGGGACCGTCTCCCGCCAGTCACGCCAGTTGCGCACGATCGCGACGGCGCCATGGCCCGCGAGCAAAGCCAGCGCCACGAACGCGAAACGCACGTAGCCGGGCCGCCAGAACGTCACGAAGTAGCTCAGCACGTGGAAGTGCCAACCCACCATCACGACGAGCTTCCACCGTTCCGTGCTGCGCCAGAGGAGGACGGCGCCTCGCGCCGCCAGGAACAGCAGGACGACGGTCAGCGGGCCACCGAACGCCCGGGTGAACTTGAGCGGCATGTCCGCGACCCCATAGGCGAGGCGCTCGGCGAACGCCACGGGGTTGCGGGCGATCGCCCGGAGGACCGAGGCGCCGTTGTCCGCACGGGTGCCGAAACTGGCCCGGACATCGTCGTATCCGGCAACCATCGTCACCTGGTCGGGGTAACGCTCCCGGAAGATCACTCCATGACCTTGCTCGAACGCCGTGTACGTGCGCGCCATCACGCCGGTCCCCCACCCACCCGTCGCCGTGCCGTACACCGTCTGGTAGCCGCCGATGACGAGGACGCCGGGCAGCAGCGACGCCGCCAGCAGCTTCCGCCAGCCGGGAGGTCGCAGGGTCCGGCCTTCCCGCGCCGCGGTCGCGAACGCCATTACGACGAACGTCGCCAGGAGGATGAGCCCGTCGGGACGCGTGAGGCCGGCGAGGCCGACCAGGACGGATCCCCATAGCAGGTGGCGCAGCGAGCGGTCGGACAGCCAGGCAAGCAGCCGCGACAGCGCGAGGGCCGAAAGGGCGATGAAGAGAAAGTCGCTCGAGTTCCAGCCCGCGAAGAAGGACGCTGCCAATGGCCACGTGAGCCCGATGACCAGCGCCGCATGCCTGGCTGCGGACCCGGCAGCCGGGGACCGCGCGGGCTCGTCGGACAGGGTTCTCGAACAGAGATACATGCCGAGGCAGAACAGGACGTATGTCGCCAGCCGGCCGCCCGCGGCGGTCCATACGAACCAGTTCGGCGACTCTTGGAACGCCAGGTACGCCAGGCCGTACACGAAGGAGATGAACGGGCCCCACGCGAGGTCCCGCAACGCGCCCTCGTCCACCAGCCGCCAGCCCGAGCGCATGTAGCCGGTCTCATCCCACTGCGGGATCTGCCCGAACGTCGGGACGAGCACGTCCAGCAACCAGACTGCGGTCGCGACGCCGAGCACGATGGCAACGTTGCGCTCGCCATGAGCGCCCAACGTGGCGCCGAGCCTGTGCCACGCCGCGGCAGCGCCTGTCACAGCGACAGCCGCTTGAAGAGACGCTCCGGGATCAGCCGCACGACCCACATCAGCAAACGCCAACGCCGCCGCACGTACACCACGCCGCGGCGCCGGCGTATCGCCCGCAGGACGGCATCCGCGACCTCGTCGGGCTCGGCGGTCAACACGTCCGGCAGGTCCATCCCGTCCGTCATGCGCGTCCGCACGTATCCCGGTTTCACCGTGACCACGTGCACACCCTTGCCGGCGAGGCGGTGGCGCAGCCCCGACAGGAACGCCGTGAATCCCGCCTTCGCGGAGCCGTAGACGTAGTTCGAAGCGCGCCCCCGGTCGCCCGCCACGGAGCCGACGCCCACCAGGGTACCGGCGCCGCGCGCCTCGAACCGTTCCGCGAGCGCTCCGAGCAGCAACGCCGGACCGACGTAGTTGACGGCGATGATCTCCTCCGCCGCCTGGGCGTCGCGCTCCGCCCGCGACTGGTCGCCGAGCGCACCGACGACACACACGGCGACATCGGCCAGC
>VXNE01000095.1 GCA_009840715.1 Gammaproteobacteria bacterium | reverse complement strand
TGTTCGGGTTGCTGCAGGTGGCTGGGCGACACGCCGTGCCGCTGCCGCTCGCGGAGACGCTCCTGGCGAACCGGCTCTGCGATATCGACGGACTCGCCACCATCGCGACCTCCGGCGTGGCGCCCTGGGGACGACGCGCCGATGCCGTGCTGCACGCGGAGACGGGGACGGTGGTCATGGACTTCGACCACGCAACGGGCACCAACCTGGCGGGCGAGCCCCGGGACCGGATCCTGGGCGGCACCGAGAGGGCCAGGGCGACGGACGTTGCGGATGTCGCGGAGCTGCTTGCCCTCTCGCGCGTGGCCCTGATGTCCGGTGCGCTTTCACGCGCGCTGGAACTCGCCATCGGCTACGCGATGGAACGCCACCAGTTCGGTCGGCCGCTGTCGAAGTTCCAGGCCATTCAGCACAACCTCGCCGTGCTCGCGGGCGAGACCGCGGCGGCGCAGCGCGCGGCCGACGGCGCCATCGAGGCCCTTTCGACGCCGCGCTTCGCTGACCAGGTGGCCGCGGCCAAGTCCCGTGTCGGCGAGGCGGCCGGCATTGCCGCCGAGATCGCGCACCAGGTGCACGGCGCGATGGGCTTCACCCACGAACACACGCTGCACCATTTCACGCGACGTCTCTGGGCCTGGCGGGACGAACACGGTGCGGAGAGCCTCTGGCAGGCGCGGCTTGGGCGGCGGATCGCGGCGGGCGGCGCGGACGCCGTGTGGGAGTTCATCACCTCGGCCGACCGCTAACGCCAAACCCGCCTCATCCCGAACGTCGGGACCTTTTCCTACACGAACGGCAGACTTGGCTGCTTCTCCCCCTACGTCCCGGTCCCGGACACTCTCCGATGTACTAGGCGTCAGGGGAGACAGGGACGTTGGAAGCGCAGGCATTTCTCGAGCGGCACTCGCCGCGCATGATTCGGATCGCGAAGGACACGTCGCCGGAACTGCTCGGCAACCGCCGCATCGCGCGGTTTCTCGATCGGCTGCACCGGGATTTCGAGACCGTGGAGGACAAACCGGGCAAACGCGATCCGCTGCCCGGCGAGGACGTCTTCTGGTGGTGCGTCACGATCCTGGAGGAGCTGACCGAGATCCGGGGTCTCGGCAGCCGGAAGGACCCCTACGTACTGATGATGCTCGACCAGTTGCGCTCCATGGGCCCGCGGCTCGAGAACGGGGAACCGTTGCCGCCGGAGTTCCAGATCCACTGGTTTGACGACCAGGAGGAGGACGACCTGATGGAGGAGTGGGAGGAACTGCTCGAAGAAGGCTCCGAGGGCGAGCCGGACGACGAGGAACCGGAGGCTTCGGACCCGGCATGAGGGGCGCCTTGTCGACCGCCCGCGAGCGGGCCGTCACGGGAAGAGTTTCCGCACGTGCGGGACCCCGGCGACGGCGTTACGATACTCCCGCTCGGTTTCGACCGACCGGGAGGGGTCCGCTACCGTAACCCGTACTCAGAGAAGCCGGTGGGCATCGAAGAGACACGGATGAAGCTGGAACTCGAACGGATCGAAGCGGAGGCGGTGAAGCTGCGTACGGAGACGAGGCGGATGGCCCTGAGCAATATCCTCGACACGGCTCGGCTGGCCCTCACGGCCATCGCGGCGGCGGCCGCGGTTCTGGTCGCCCTCCACACGGTCGGCCTGGTAGGAGGTGCGTGATGTTCGAACGGTACGAACAGATATCGGAGAACTTCCGAATGGAGCGCACCTGGTGGCTCATAGTGAAGTACGGTATCGGAGTACCGCTCCTCGGGATCGTGCCGACCGTGATCGCGTACTGGATCTGGGTGCTCTGACAGGCCGGGCTTGCCCGCTTTCCACCTTGCGCCCTTGCCGGCGCCCCATGTTCCTCAGGGCGCCGCGCAGCGGAAGCTCGCCTCGTCGTCCGGGTCGCCTTCGCCGTCGTACTGCGCGAGTTCCGGGTACGCGCAGAGCGGCCGCGTGAAGCGGCGCCCCTGACCTGTTTCGGCTTCGGCGTCCAGGTGGTCCATGGCCATCGGTCCGGGATGCGTGGCCACGATTCGCTCAGGGGCTTCGCCGTCTTCGCGCCACCGCACGATGGGGTCGGTGTAGTCGGTCTGCCACGCGCCCGGTCCGCCGGCGCAGTGGACCATGCCGGGAAGCATGAACATGCGGAAGAAGTCCGCGGTGGCCTCGGCACCGCCCATCTCCTCCTCGACGGACTCGAGATATGCGATGGCGCGTTGCGGCCGTAGCGGGAAGTCGTTCCAGCCTTGGTAGATCAGGAGCTTGCCGCCATGGTCCCGGAACTCGGAGAGGTCGGCCGTGCGCAGGTCGATTGGCGTGGACGGGTCCCTGAGCCGGTCGATGTCAGCGACGGGATCGAACGCATCGAGGTCGAATGCGGGATCATGGCGCATGAGGAACGTCAGCATCTCGGGGATCAGGTCACCCACGATCGTCTGGCCGCCCGCGAGCGTTTCGTTCGGCAGGATCCAGCCGCCCCAGTCTCCAGCCGCCTCGGCGCCCGGTGGAACGCCCGGAGACAGCAGGTTGCCTTCGGCGTCGTTCATGTCGCCATAGATGAAGCGTGCCGTCTCCACCTGCCCGGCCGAAAGGCAGCCCTCGCTTTCGCCGTCCGCGCAGGCCAGCGCATCGATGTCCACCGTGCACAGGCGGGGGTCGTTGATCACGCCGTCCTCGACGCCGTCCATGGCGTCGCAGGCGTTGCGCGAGGCGTCGTCGAGCACCTGCAACGCGGCACGGTCAAGCGGATTGGCCGCCTGCTTGCGGCCCACGGCGACCATCCACGCGGTGAACTCCTGGAACCGGAAGGCGGGCGCCCCCGCGATGATGCCGTCGTAGTCCTCCGGGAAACGCGCCGCTTCGAGCATCGCCGCACGCCCGCCGTTCGAGCATCCCTTGAGGTAGGAGTGCTCGACGTTGCGGCCGTAGTACTCGGCGATGACGCGCTTGGTTGCCAGCGTCGCGAGGTGCACGCCCCGGTAGGCGTAGTCGATCAGCGCCTCGGGCTGCTGCATGAAGGAGTTGCCCTCGGCGAGTTCGTGGCCCGTATCGGTAGACGCCTGGGCGAAGCCGCGGCTGAGGAGACTCGTGGTGTCCCCGATGACGCCGGCGAGCCCGCCGACCGCCTCGAACATGAGGCGTCCGTTCCACTCCTCGGGCAGGGTCACCTCGAAGCGGATGGCGCGGTTGATCACACCCTGCACGCGGCAGTGGGCGGGCAGTTCGTCCGTCGCCGCGACGGAAATGCCTGGCTCGATCGCGTGGTGGACGTCTGTCATCCGGTAGAGGTCGCGGCAGGAGTTGGCGTCGGGCGCTGCCGCCGTGGTGGCGGCGGAGCACAGCAACACGACCACGGCGGGTAGCCGCACCAGTGCCGAAGGTGTGTTGGAAGGCATTCTCAGTCTCCTTGTTGGCGCTTGCGCGTCAGGGCACGGCGCAGCGGAAGCTGCTCTCCTGGTCCGGGTCTCCCTCGCCGCGGTAGAGCCCGAGTTTCGGGTACACGCACAGTGGCCGCGTGAACGCCCGCGAGGCTTCCGGCGCCTCGCTAGGGTTGAGGTGGAACATGGGCACCGGCTCGGCCGGGTGTGTCGCGACCAGGCGTTCGGGCGCCTCACCCTGTTCGGTCCACTTCACGATGGGGTCCACGTAGTCCACCTGCCAGGGCCCCGGTCCGCCGGCGCAGTGGACCATGCCGGGAACCATGAAGAGCCGGAAGAAGTCCCCCGTCGCGTCCGGGCCGCCCGTCGCCTCGTCGAGGGAGGCGAGGTAGTCGATGGCCCGTTGCGGGCGCAACGGAAAGTCGTTCCACCCTTGGTACATCAGTATCTTGCCGCCGCCTTCTCGAAAGTCCCCGAGATCTCCGGTCACGTCGAAGGGCGCCAGGGCATCGCCGATGCGGGCGTGGTTCGCCACGGGGTCGAACTCGGCCGCGTCGAAGGTCGGATCGTGGCGCATGATGATGGCCAGCATCTCCCGGAGGTTGTCCCCCATGCCGCCGAACTGCTCGTTGCCGAGCAGCCACAGGCCCCAGTCGCCAGCGGACTCGGCGCCGGGCGGCACTCCGGGGGAGAGCACGTTGCCGTCGGCGTCTGCCATGTCGCCGTAGATGAAACGGGCCGTCTCGGCCTGCCCGGCGGTGAGGCAACCCGCGTCCTGGCCTTCGTCGCAGATCAGCGAATCGACGTCGACCTCGCAGGTTCGGGGGTCATTGATCACGCCGTCCTCGACACCGTCCGCGGCATCGCAGGCACTGCGCGACGCGTCGTCGAGCACTGTGAAGGCTTCCTTGGTCAGCGGGTGCGCGTCCTGCAGGTTGTGCACCGCCACCATCCACGGCAGGAACTCGTGGAACCGGAACGCCGGCGCACCCGCGATGATCCCGTCGTAGTCGTCCGGGAAGCGTTCCGCCTCGAGGAGCGCGGCGCGCCCGCCATTGGAGCACCCCTGCAGGTAGGAGCGGTCGACCTCGCGGCCGTAGTAGTGCGCGATGATGCGCTTGGTGGCCTGGGTCGCGAGGTGGACGCCGCGGTAGGCATAGTCGAGCAGCGCCTCGGGCTGCTTCAAGTACGCGTTGCCTTCCTCGATCTCGTGGCCGGTGTCGGTGGAGGCCATGGCGAAACCGCGCGGGAGCAGGCTTGTCGTGTCGCCGATCGTCCCGGCGCCGCCGCCGACGGCGGTGAACATCATGCGGCCGTTCCAGGCTTCGGGGAGCGTGACCTCGAAGCGGATGGCGCGGTTGATCACGCCGCGCACGCGGCAATGGGCCGGTACGGTGTCCGTCGCCGCGACGGGGATGCCCGGCTCGATGGCGTGGGAGACGTCCGTCATGCGGTAGAGCTTGTGGCATCGGTCCTCGTCCCCGGCCGCCGGCATGGCGGCTACCAGCGCGATCAATGCAGCTCCCGCCCAGCGCGCGTAAGACGTTCTCATGGTTCCTCCTTCCGGTTGGCGGCGCCGAGCATACACAAAGGCGCCGGGTTGGCGTCGGACGGGTCGTTACGGTACGGCGCAGCGGAAGCTGCTCTCGTCGTCCGGGTCCCCTTCGCCGCGGTACAGCCCGAGCTTCGGATACACGCACAGCGGTCGGGTGAACGCCCGTGACGGTTCCGGCGGCCGACTCGGATTCAGGTGCGGCAGGGCGATGGCTTCGCCGGGGTGCGAAGCAACGATCCGTTCGGGCGCCACGCCCTGTTCCGTCCACTGCACGATCGGGTCCACGTAGTCCGCCTGCCACGGACCCGGGCCACCGGAGCAGTGCAGCATCCCGGGCACCATGAAGAGCCGGAAGAACTCCGCCGCCTGTTCCGGACCGCCGGCGCCGGCCTCGACGGCTGCGAGGTAGTCGAAGGCACGCCCCGCACGCAGGGGGAAGTCGTTCCAGCCCTGGTACATCAGGATCTTGCCGCCGCGGGCGCGGAACTCCTTAAGGTCCGCCGTCGAGTCATACGCCGCCAGGGCGTCGCCGATCCGCGCATGGTCGCGCGCGGGGTCGAACTGCGCCGCGTCGAAGGTGGGATCGTGGCGCATGTGCTTGGCCAGGTTGCCCCGGATCATCTTGCCCAACCCGCCGGGCACGACCTCTCCGCCGAGCAGCCAGGATCCCCAGTCGCCCTGGGATTCGGCGCCGGGCGGCACGCCGGGCGACAGCACGTTGCCGTCCGCGTCGACCATGTCGCCGTAGATGAAGCGGGCGGTCTCGGCCTGTCCCGCCGTGAGGCAGCCTCGGGTCTGCCCCTCTTGGCAGACGAGCGCGTCAACGTCCACGTCGCAGATGCGGGGGTCGTTGATGACGCCGTCCTCGACGCCGTCCATGGCATCGCACGCGGTGCGCGACGCCTCGTCCAGCACGATGAAGGCTTCCTTGGTGAGCGGGTGCGCTTCATGGAGCTCATGTACGGCGAGTATCCATGGCTGGAACTCCTGCAGCCGGAACACCGGGGCCCCGGCGATGACTCCGTCGTAGTCCTCGGGGAACCGCTCGGCCGCAATCAGTGCCGCCCGGCCGCCGTTCGAGCAGCCCTTGAGGTAGGAGCGGTCGAGATTCCGACCGTAGTAGTGGGCGATGACGCGCTTCGAAGCCAGCGTCGCCAGGTGCACGCCTCGGTAGGCGTGGTCGAGCCGGGCCTCGGGCTGTCCGAGAAAGTCGTTGCCGTCCTCGATTTCGTGCCCGGTGTCGGTGGAGGCCATGGCGAACCCGCGCGCGAGCAGGCTCGTGGTGTCGCCTATGTACCCGGCGTTGCCGCCGACGGCGGTGAACATCAGCCGGCCGTTCCAGTCGTCCGGGAGCGTGACCTCGAAGCGGATGGCGCGGTTCACCACACCGCGTACCCGGCAATGGGCAGGCAGCGCGTCCGTCGCGGCGACGGAGATCCCGGGCTCGATGGCGTGGGAGATGTCCGTCAGGCGGTAGAGCTTGTGGCAGCTCTCCTGGTCAGCCGCTGCCCCCGGGAGCGCCGAAACGAGTGCGATCAGTGCAACACACCGCGCGTGCGTTCCCATGGCTCTCTCCCCCGGAAGGTAGCAGGGAGCATACAGGACATGCCGGCAGCGTGGTCAGGCGCCGTCCCCGCTGCCGGCCGGGAGCGCATCCGATCCCGGTGTCCAGAGGCTTTTCGTGTCGCGCAGCCCCTGCTGCCGGTAGAGGCTCGCGTAGTGCCCGTCCGCCGCCAGCAACGTCGCGTGGTCCCCGGTCTCCACGATGCGCCCGCCGTCAATCACGAGGATGCGCGTCGCGTTGCGGATGGTCGACAGGCGGTGCGCGATCACGAAGCTGATCCGCCCCATGAGCACCCGTCGGAGCCCGTCCTGGATGTGCATCTCCGTCTCGGTGTCCACCGAGGAAGTCGCCTCGTCCATGACCAGGATCTGTGGGTCCGCGAGGATCGCCCGCGCGAACGAGACGAGTTGCTTCTGGCCGGCGGACAGCCGGCTGCCGCCCTCGCCGACCTCCGTCTGATAGCCCTCGGTCATGGCCGTGATGAAGTCGTGCGCGCCGGCGATGCGCGCCGCGATGACCACCTCGTCGTCCGGGGCATCGGGGCGCCCGTAGCGGATGTTCTCGAGAATCGGGCCGCTGAACACGTGCGCGTTCTGCAGCACCATGCCGAGGCTCGACTGCAGCCAGTGCAGGCTCCGCTTGCGGTAGTCGATGCCGTCGATCAGCACCTGTCCGGTGGTCGGCTCATAGAAGCGGCAGATGAGGTTCACCAGCGTGCTCTTGCCGCCCCCGGTCGGCCCCACGATGGCGATCGTCTCGTCCGCGTTGACCGTGAGGTCGATGTCGCTGAGAACGGGTGGGCCCGAGTCGTGGGGGGGGGCGCGCGCGAGAGGCGGATGTATGGTGGTCGGG
>VXNE01000329.1 GCA_009840715.1 Gammaproteobacteria bacterium | reverse complement strand
CTCGAGGAGCGCCCGGTGGGGCGGCTCGCGCGGCGCGCGGTCGAACGCGCGCTCGGGGCCTTCCGGGGCGAGATCGAGCAGGTACCTTCGATGTTCTCGGCCATCAAGCACCACGGTCAGCCGCTCTACAAGCTCGCGCGGCAGGGCGTCGAAGTGGAGCGCAAGGCCCGACCGATCACCGTGTACTCCAACGAGATCGTGGCCTTCGAGGGCGACAGGCTCACCCTGGACGTGCACTGCAGCAAGGGCACGTACGTGCGCTGCATCGTGCACGAACTCGGCGAGATGCTCGGTTGCGGGGCCCACGTGACGGACCTCCGGCGCACGATGGCGGGGCCGTTCGGCGAAGACGACCTGGTGACGTTCGACGCGTTGCGGAAAGCCGATGCGGAGCATCGCCTCGACGCGTTGCTGCAACCGGTGTCGAGCACGGTGCGGCAGTGGCCGGCGGTGACCCTGACCGACCACACCGCGTACTATCTGCGGCAGGGCCAGCCCGTGATCGTTCCGCATGCCCCGACGGCGGGCTGGGTGCGCCTTTGCGAAGCCTCGGCGCGGTGGCAGTCGAGCGACGCGGACGGCGAGAACGGCCAGAACGGCGAGCGCCGCGACGAGGGGACGTCCGGCAGCGGACGTTTCCTGGGGGTCGGGGAGATACTCGACGACGGACGGGTCGCACCGAGGCGGTTGATACCGGATCGGTCGTGAACTCGCGGTACGGCAGGCAGGGGGTTGCCCCTTTTAGGCAAAACGCAACACAGGCACAGCGATCGGATATGGAGAAGGAAGCATGGCGCTGACGGCCGAAGCGAAACGGGCGATCGTCGAGGAGCATCGACGTAGCGAAAACGACACCGGTTCGCCTGAAGTACAGGTGGCGCTGCTCACGCACAACATCAACTCGTTGCAGCAGCACTTCCGGGACCACGGCAAGGACCATCACTCGCGCCGGGGCCTGATCCGCATGGTGGGTCAGCGTCGCAAGCTGCTCAACTACCTGCGCAGCAAGGACGACGGCCGCTACCGGGCGCTGATACAAAGGCTGGGCCTCCGGCGCTAGCGTTGGCCCAGTGCGAATTCATTGACGAAGCGGGGAGACCGCTTCGAGCGGCGCCGTTGCGGCGGGCCGCGACAGCAAAAGTGAGCGGACGTCCGCTCCACAGGAGAAAAAGTTGAATCCAGTAAGAACGGAATTTCTGTACGGCGACCACCAGGTCGTCCTCGAGGCCAACCGGGTAGCCAGGCAGGCCACCGGGAGCGTGTTGGCGTCCATGGGAGATACGGTCGTGCTCTGCACGGCGGTGGTCGTCCCGGAAGCGCGACCCGACCAGGGTTTTTTCCCCTTGACGGTCAACTACGAAGAGAAGATGTACGCCGCCGGCAAGATCCCCGGCGGGTTCCCGCGGCGGGAGGGACGCCCGACGGAGAAGGAGACGCTGACCTGCCGGCTCATCGACCGGCCGATCCGGCCCCTGTTCCCCAAGGGCTTCATGAACGAGGTGCAGGTGATCTGCACGGTCATGTCGGCGGGGCGGGACATGGATCCCGATATCGTCGCCATGCTCGGCGCCTCGGCCGCGCTGTCCCTCTCCGGGGCGCCGTTCGGGGGACCGATCGGGGCGGCGCGCGTGGGTTACAGCGAAGGTGCGTACGTGCTTAACCCGGGCGTGGAAGCGCTCACCACGTCGGCGCTCAACATGGTGGTCGCGGGGACCGCGTCCGCCGTGCTGATGGTCGAGTCCGAAGCCGACGAACTGAGCGAGGACCAGATGCTCGGCGGCGTCCTGTACGCACACCAGGAGATGCAGGTCGCGATCCGGGCCATCGAGCAACTGACCGCGGAAGCGGGCAAGCCGAAGTGGGTGTGGGAGCCGCCGACGCCCGACGCGGGCCTTGTGGAGCGCGTGGCGGCCTCCGTGGGCGACGCCGTCGGCGACGCCTATCGCATCACCGACAAGCAGGACCGCCAGAGCCGCGTGAGCGCATTGCGCGAACAGGCGGTCAGCGAACTGGCGCGCGGGGGCACGGACGATCTGGAGGCCGGGGAGGTGCTCGAGGAGTTCGCTCGCCTGGAGAAGCGGGTCGTGCGAGACCGCGTGCTGGCCGGCGAGCCGCGCATCGACGGACGCGACCGGACGACCGTGCGGCCGATATCGGTCGATGTGGGGCTGCTGCCGCGTGCGCACGGGTCGGCGATGTTCACCCGCGGGGAGACCCAGGCGATCGTGACGGCAACCCTGGGCACGCTCCGCGACGCGGCGCTGGTCGAGACCCTGCACGGGACCTACAAGGACCAGTTCATGCTGCACTACAACTTCCCGCCATACAGCGTCGGGGAGGCCGGCTTCCTGGGCGCGCCCAAGCGGCGGGAGATAGGTCACGGACGCCTCGCGCGGCGCGGCATCTCGGCGGTGCTGCCGGACCAGGACACCTTCCCCTACACGCTGCGGGTGGTGTCCGAGATCACGGAGAGCAACGGCTCGAGTTCGATGGCGAGCGTGTGCGGCGCATCGCTCGCGCTAATGGACGCCGGCATACCCGTGCGCGCGGCGGTGGCCGGGGTCGCCATGGGCCTCGTCAAGGACGGCGAGCGTTTCGCCGTGCTGACCGACATCCTCGGGGACGAGGACCACCTGGGCGACATGGACTTCAAGGTCGCCGGGACCGCCGACGGCGTGACCGCGCTGCAGATGGACATCAAGATCGACGGGATCACCGAGGAGATCATGGAGGTCGCCCTCGAGCAGGCGCTCGCGGCCCGCCTCCACATCCTGGGCGAGATGAACCAGGTCATCGCGGCGCCGCGGGAGAGCCTCGCGGAGAACGCGCCGTCCCTGGTCGTGCTCAAGATCAATCCAGACAAGATTCGGGACATCATCGGCAAGGGCGGTGCGACCATCCGCTCGATCGTCGACGAGACCGGCGCGGAAGTGGACGTCGAGGACGACGGCACGGTGCGGATCTACGGGGAGGACCAGGCGTCCAGGGACGCCGCCGTGGCCCGCGTGCAGGAGATCACGGCGGAAGCCGAGGTCGGCAGGATCTACAACGGCAAGGTCGCGCGCATCGTGGACTACGGCGCCTTCGTCAACATCCTGCCGGGCAAGGACGGACTGCTGCACATCTCCGAAGTCGCCAAGGAGCGCGTCGAGAAGGTGAGCGACTACCTCGAGGAGGGCCAGGACGTGGATGTCGTCGTCCTGGACGTCGACCAGCGCGGTCGGATCAAGCTCTCCATCAAGGAGGTGCCGAACTACGCGGCGTCCGCGTAGGGGACGGGCTCGCCCCGTCCCGTCTCGACATCGTGCACGAAACCCCGCGGGCGGGGACAAGCCCCGCCCCTACGTTGCCCCGGCGCGGTTCGCGACGAGGTCGTCGATGACGGAGGGCTCGGCCAGGGTGGTCGTGTCGCCGAGGTCGTCCAGCTCGTTGGCGGCGATCTTGCGCAGGATACGGCGCATGATCTTGCCGGACCGCGTCTTCGGCAGTCCGGGCGCGAACTGGATGACGTCCGGGCGGGCGAACGGCCCGATCTCCGCGCGCACGAGCTGGATCAGTTCGCCGTGCAGGCCCTCCGGAGGGTCCTCCGCGCTCGCCATCAGGGTCACGTAGGCGTAGATGCCCTCGCCCTTGATCTCGTGCGGGAAGCCGACCACGGCGGCCTCGGCCACGAGTTCGTGCTCGACGAGGGCGGACTCCACCTCGGCGGTCCCGAGACGGTGCCCGGACACGTTCATGACATCGTCGGTGCGCCCGGTGATCCAGTAGTAGCCGTCCGCGTCGCGGCGGGCGGCGTCGCCGGTGAGGTAGTAGCCCGGGAACGCGGCGTAGTACGTGTCGACGACGCGCTGGTGGTTTCCGTACACCGTGCGGATCTGGCCCGGCCAGGACGACGTGATCACGAGGCTCCCCGAGGCTTCCATCTCCTCGATGACGCGGCCGTCGGCATCCAGCAACGCGGGCTGCACGCCCGGAAACGGCAGGGTCGCGGAGCCGGGTTTCAGGTCCGTGGCGCCGGGCAGGGGCGAGATCATGATCCCGCCCGTCTCGGTCTGCCACCACGTGTCCACGATCGGGCAGCGTCGCTCTCCCACGACGCCGTGGTACCACTCCCAGGCTTCCGGATTGATGGGCTCGCCGACGCTGCCGAGGACGCGCAACGTCGCGCGCGAGGTCGCGTGCACGTACTCGTCGCCCTGTCCCATCAACTGGCGGATGGCGGTGGGGGCCGTGTAGAAGATGTTGACGCTGTGCTTGTCCACGACCTGCCAGGCGCGCGAGGCGTCCGGATAGGTCGGCACGCCCTCGAACATCAACGTCGTCGCGCCGTTCGCGAGCGGGCCGTAGACGATGTACGAATGCCCCGTGATCCACCCCACGTCCGCCGTGCACCAGTAGATGTCGCCGTCGTGGTAGTCGAAGATGAGCTGGTGGGTCATGGCGGCGTGCAGCAGGTAGCCCCCCGTGCCGTGCTGGACGCCCTTCGGCTTGCCGGTGCTGCCGGACGTGTACAGGATGAACAGCGCGTCCTCCGCATCCATCGGCTCGGGCTCGCAGGTCGCCGGCTGTCGGGGGACGAGGTCGTGGTACCAGACGTCTCGGCCTTCGGCCCAGTCGATGTCGCCGCCGGGAACGCGCACGCCCCGCACGCTAGGGACCTTCGGCCCGTCCGCCAGCGCAGGGGCGGAGTTGGCGATGAGCGGGGCGCATCGGCCGCCGCGGACGCCCTCGTCGGCGGTGATCACCGTGCGGCAGTCCGAGTCCAGGATGCGGTCCTTGAGCGACTGCGGGGAGAAGCCGCCGAACACCACCGAATGGGTCGCGCCGATGCGGGCGCACGCGAGCATCGCGTAGGCGGCCTCCGGGATCATCGGCATGTAGATGCACACGCGGTCGCCCTTGCGCACGCCGCGGCTCTTGAGCGCGTTGGCGAGGCGGCAGACGGCGTCGTGCAGTTCGCGGTACGTGACCGTGCTGTCGTCCGCCGGATCGTCCCCTTCCCAGATGATGGCCGCCTGGTCGGCCCGCGTGGGAAGGTGCCGGTCGATGCAGTTGGCGCAGGCGTTCAGTCGTCCCCCGAGGAACCAGGCGATCCTGCCCGTCGGCAGGTCCCACTCCGACACCGTGTTCCACTCGGCAATCCAGTCGAGGCGGCGCCGCGCCTCCTCCGCCCAGAACGCGTCGGGGTCCTCGATCGACCGGCGGCAAAGCTCCCGGTAGGCCTCCTGGTCGAGGTGCGCCCGCTCCCTGGCGGACTCCGGGACAGGATAGACGGTCGCCATGCGTGTGCCTCTCGCGGGATACGGGACAAGCTTTGCCGAAACGGGGTTGCGCGGCAACTCTCGCTGCCGGAACGGCGCGTTCGGACGGCCCTCAGGACGTGCTCTTGCGCACCTCGGCGACCAGTCCCGCCGTGGCTGCGTCGAGGCCGCGCGCGGGGCCGCCGCCGAGTGCGCCGAACACATCGTGGGCCAGTTGCTTGCCGAGCTCCACGCCCCACTGGTCGAAGGGGTTGATGCCCCAGACCGTCGCCTGCGTGAAGACCTTGTGCTCATATAGGGCGAGCAGAGCGCCAAGGCTGGCCGGCGTCAGCGCGTCGAGGAGGACGGTCGTCGTCGCCCGGTTGCCGGGCACCGCCCGGTGGGGGGCGAGTGCACGCGGTCCGTGCGCCGGCGCGTCACGCCCCCGTAGCAGAGCACTGCCCTGGCCCAGGCAGTTCGCCAGCAGCCAGCGGTGCCGTTCGGCGAGATCGTGACCGGGTGCGGCGACGGCGACGAGGTCCGCGCTGAACGAACGGGTCCCCTGGTGGAGCAACTGGTGAAACGCGTGCTGTCCGTTGGTCTCTTCGCCCCCCCAGACGACGGGCGCGGTGTGGGTCTGCGAGCGCTCGCCGTCGATGCGCACGGACTTGCCGTTGCTCTCCATCTCCAGTTGCTGCAGGTAGCCGGGGAGCCCGGCCAGGCGGCGGTCGTAAGGCAGGACGGCGTGCGTGCCGGCGCCGAGGAAGTTGCTGTTCCAGATGCCGAACAGGCCGAACAGAGCCGCCGCGTTTCTCTCGATCCGCGTGCCGCGGAAGTGACGGTCCATGGCATGGGCGCCGGCGAGCAGTTCCGCGAAACGCGCGGCACCGATGGCGATGGCGACGGACAGGCCGACGCTCGACCACAGGGAGAAACGACCGCCCACCCAGTCCCACATCGGCAGGTGATTGCCGGGCGGAATGCCGAGCTCCGAGGCCGCCCCGGCGTTGCCCGTCACCGCGACGAAGTGCCGGTCCATGGCATCCGCCCGGCCGGTCCGCTCGATGAACCAGCTCCGGGCGTGGCGGGCGTTGGCCAGGGTTTCCAGCGTGTCGAAGGACTTGGAGGCGACGATGACCAGCGTCCGTTCCGGGTCGAGTCCCCGGAAGGTGTCGACGGCCGCCCGGCCGTCCACGTTCGCCAGGAAGCGCACGTCGATGCGGCTCGAAGCAGGCGGGCCGGCGAGCGCGTGCACGGCCAGTTCCGGCCCGAGGTGGGAGCCCCCGATGCCGATGTGCACGACGTGGCGAATGGGCAGACCCGATACGCCCAGCCACCGCCCGCGTCGCACGCGTTCCGCGATGTCCAGCATGCGTCCGCGCGCCGTTTCAATCTCGGTGGCGACGCGTTGCGGTCGTTCGTCCAAAGGGGCGCGGACGGCCGTGTGGAGCGCCGAGCGGCCTTCGGTGCGGTTTGCCTCTCCGCCGTCGAACAATCCCTCGACCGCCGCCTCGAGCCGCGATTCCTGTGCCAGGGCGACCAGCGCGGACACGACATCGGCGTTCGCGCGCTGCCGGGAGAAGTCGATGAGGAGGGGGCCGACCCTCAGGCTCATCGACGCAAAGCGCGCGGGGTCGTTGCCGAGGTCGCGCAGATGCGTCCGCACGGTTTCCGTGGCGAGCACGCCCAGTCGCTTCCAGGACTCCCTGGCGTCCGGTCGGTCGCTCACCCGGCCACCAGCGCCAGGTTGTCGATCAGGCGCGCCCGACCCAGCCGCGCCGCGGCCAGGACCCGCAGGCCGCGACCTTCGTCCCGCGGTTGCGCCAGCGTCTCGGCATCGCGGACGGCGACGTAGTCCACCTCGCACCCGGCGGCCGCGAGCGCCGCCCGACCCTGGTCTTCGAGCAGGGGGAAATCCCGTTCGCCGCTGGCGACCGCCTCGCGGATGTCGATGAGCGTGCGGTGCAGTTGCGCCGCGACCTGGCGTTCGCCCTGCGACAGGTACTGGTTGCGGCTCGACAGCGCGAGCCCGTCCGCGGCGCGCACGGTCGGAACGCCGACGATTTACGTCGGCAGGTCGCGCGCGCGCGCCAACGTCCGGATCA
>VXNE01000006.1 GCA_009840715.1 Gammaproteobacteria bacterium | reverse complement strand
GGTAGTTGGGCAGTCAGATGTAGAGGCTGGCCTCCTGCGTGACCTTGCGGCCCGCCGACGCGGCGAGTCCGGCGCTCGCCATGAAGCGGCGGTTCGACAGCACGGCGGCCTTCGGCAGGCCCGTCGTGCCGGACGTGAAGATGTAGCAGGCCGTCTCGCCGAGCGTGACGTCGCCGGTCTGCGGGAGGTTCGCGGACTCGCGTTCCGCACTCGCCGCGTCGAGGTCCTGCGCCCAGTTGGGCGCGGGCGTGCCGTCGCTGTCCGGCACGAACAGGTAGTCGCTCCCCTCGGCGAGGTGCAGTTCCGACTTGACGCTCTGGATGGCCTCGGTGAGTTCGCCTCCGAACACGCACTTCTTCGATTCGGTGACGGTCACGCAGTGGATCAGGGGCTGTTCGCGCAGGTTCGTGTTGATGAGGCCGGCCACGGCCCCGAGCTTGGAGAGGGCGACGACCGTCGTCAGGAACTCGATGCGGTTCTCCATCAGGACGCTGACGGTATCGCCGCGCGCGACGCCCAGGTCTTCGAGCGTCCGCGCGTAACGGTTCGCGGCGGCGTTGAGTTCTCCCCAGGTGACGCTGTTCCCTTCGAAGATCACGGCCGTGCGCTCCCCGAACCGCTCGGCCTTGTCCTCGACGAGGCGGGCGATGCAGTCCTTGTCGGACTTGGGACGCGGCTGCATGCCCTTCTTGAGTTTCAGCAGGCCGGGAACCTGTACGAGGGTGGACGCGATGTCGCCAATTCCCATCGGGGGCTGTCCTGTGCGAACCTGTTTCGGCGGGGGAACATAGCACGCGCGGGGTGATGCGAGGGCGATGTCGGATGTGAGCGGATTCGTGAAGCGTTGGGAGATAGGAGGCGTGGCGGTCTCACGCATCGTCGAGATGGAGATCGCCGGCGGCACGCGGTTCATCCTGCCGGACGCGACGCGGGACGCGTGTCTTGAGTACCCGTGGATGCAGCCCCACTTCATGGACGGGAAGGGCAACCTCATCATGAGCATCCACGCGCTGGTCGTGGATACCGGGCAACGCCGCATCCTCGTGGACACCTGCGTCGGCAACGACAAGGAGCGGGCGATCCCGGGCTGGAACATGCTGCAGACCGCGTTCCTCGACGATCTCGTCGAGGCGGGCTATTCCCGGGAATCCATCGACACCGTGCTCTGCACGCACCTGCACGTGGACCACGTCGGCTGGAACACCATGCTCGTGGACGATGCCTGGGTGCCGACGTTCCCCAACGCGCGTTACCTCATCGGCGCACGGGAATGGGCGTACTGGGATGCCAGCGAGGACGACGGCGGCTACGGTCCGGTGCTCTCGGACTCCGTACGGCCGATAGTCGAATCGGGCTTGGCCGATTTCGTCGAAATGGACCACCACCTCTGCGCGGAGGTCTGGCTCGAACCGACGCCCGGCCACACGCCGGGGCACGTGAGCGTGCGCATTGCCTCGCAGGGCGAGGAAGCCCTCATCACGGGGGACTGCATCCACCACCCGGTGCAGATGACGCGCGTGGACTGGTGCAGTTCCGCGGACTACGACCCGGAGCAGGGCCGGAGGACCCGCGAGACGCTCCTCGGCAAGTATGCGGATCGGGACATCCTGGTGATCGGCACGCACTTCGCGACCCCGACGGCGGGACGCGTCCGGCAACGCGCCGAAGGCGGCTACTGGCTCGACACCGCGGTTTGAGCCCTCTCGTGACTCGGACGCACGCTCCCTGGACCGTGCATCATCCCGTGCGCCCGGCGCCGGCTCGATGCTCGGCGTTCGCACTGTTGGCGGTGCTGGTCGGCCCGGCCCTCGCGGGAGAGGCCGCCGACCCCGACGGGGAGGGAGCGCGGTCGCAGCGTTACTACGTCGAAGAAGTGGTCACCGTCGGCACCCGCGTTCGCGCCCGTACCGCCGCGGACACGGCGGTCCCGGTGGACGTGTTCGGCTCCGAACAGGTCGAAAGCGTCCACTCCTCCGACCTGGTGGAGGTGCTGAACGCCATCGTCCCGTCGTTCAACGTGCGCCGGCAGCCGATTTCGGACGGCGCCTCGTTCATCCGTCCGGTCCACCTCCGGGGGCTCGACTCCCACCACCTGCTGGTGCTGGTGGACGGTAAGCGCCGGCACCGCGCGGCGCTGATGCAGCTCGGCGGTTTCGGCGCGCACGGCGTGGACGTGGGGAGCCTCCCGTCCATCGCGATCGACGGTGTGGAGGTGCTGCGCGACGGGGCCGCGGCCCAGTACGGCTCGGACGCCATCGCCGGCGTGCTCAACTTCAAGCTCAGAACGGACGACGCGGGGTTCGACCTGCGCGCCCGCATGGGGAGCTACACGGAGGGGGACGGGGACGAGGCGACGCTCGAGGGCAATCTGGGGCTCCCGCTCGGCGACGGCGGGTTCGTGAACGTGAGTGCGCAGTTCTCGCAGGCGGACCCGACGAGCCGCTCCGAGCCCTATGACATTGGCATCGGGAGCTCCGGCCTGACGCCGCTCGAGGCGACGCGCACCAGCCGGACGGTGGATGGCGTCACCTACCATGGTCCCGATGCATTGACGTACTCCTACTCGGCGACGGGAGAGATCCTGCAGGCGGCGCGCGGCAGCGATGGGGTGCCGGACGACCTGGACACGCGTTTCGCCGAGAACTTCCACCGGGTAGGAGGCAACCGGAGCTTCGCGCGGCCGGCGCAGATCTGGGGCCAGCCGGAACGGGAGCAGGCCATCTTCTTCGTGAACGCCGCGCTGCCGCTTACGTCCGACGTGGAGCTGTACGGCTTCGGCAGCCATGCCAGGAAGGACCAGGCCGGGGGGTTCTTCTACCGGCGCCCGGGCGTGGCGCAACTGCTGCCGGTACGCCTCGCGGACGGATCCATCCACGACCCGCGCGCGACGCTCTACCCGTCGGGTTTCACGCCCCAGTTCTCGGGGGACGTCATCGACTATGCGGCGGTCCTGGGAATCCGCGGGGAGCGGGCCTCGGGGTTCACGTTCGACCTGTCCGCCGGCTACGGCTACGACGAGATCCGCTACCGCATCGCCAACACGATGAACCCGTCGCTTGGCCCGGACACGCCGACGCGGTTTCGTCCCGGCAACCTGGTGAACGACGAGTTGGCCGTCAACGCGGACTTCACCCTGCCCCTCGACGTGGGCTGGTCCAACCCGCTCAACTTCGCGTTCGGGTTCGAGTACCGCGAGGAGGGCTACCGCATCGAGCGCGGAGATGCGCTTTCCTACCGCGTCGGCCCGTTCGCGCGGCCCGACCCGTTCAACCTCGAGATCACGCAGCTGGAAGTGGACGCCGACCCGGCGGACGATCTCGTGACCGTGGAGTGCCGCATCCCCGGCTTCGAGGTCGTGGGCGCGCTCTGCCCGGAGGGTGACCCGGTCAACAACGCGGTGCCCGTGGGCTCGAACGGGTTCCCGGGGTATCCGCCGTCGTTCGCGTCCGACGTCGACCGCCGCAGCCATGCCGCGTACGTGGACCTCGAGGCCGACCTGACCGACCGGTGGCTCGTCGGCGCGGCGTTGCGGTACGAGGACTTTTCGGACTTCGGCGAAGTCACCGTCGGGAAGCTCGCCGCCCGTTTTCGCCTGACGGAGGACCTCAATATTCGCGCCTCGCTGGGCACGGGCTTCCGGGCGCCGACGCCGGGCCAGATCTCGACCACGAACGTCTCGACGCGGATCAATGCCGAGGGTCATCCCCAGGCGGAGGGCATCTTCCCCAGTACGCACCCCGCGGCGATGCTGTTCGGCGGTGTCGCGCTCGACGCCGAGCGGTCCCGGTCCTGGACGTTGGGCCTCGCGGCGACGGTCTTCGAGGCGCTGGACCTGACGCTCGACTACTACCGCATCCGCCTCGACGACCGCATCGTGCTGTCCTCGCAGTTCGCCGTCGGTCCGGTAGAGGCGGCCCGGCTGACGGCGCTCGGCGTCCCGGGGGCGAACGACATCGCCCAGGTGCGCTTCTTCACCAACGACGTGGACACCGAGACCAGCGGCCTCGACCTGGTCGCCACCTGGCAGTTCGATACGCGCCTCGGCGTCACCACCCTCCAGGCGGCCTTCAACCTGAACCGCACGGACTTCCTGGCGCGCGGACGATACGTCGACGCGGAGGCGGAACATGACATCGAGGAGGGGGTGCCGGGGCTGCAGGGCGTGCTGACCGCGAGCCACACGCGTGGCCGGCTGGACGTGCTCCTCCGGGCACGTTACTACGGCGAGTACGAGAACACGCTGAACGCCACGCTCACGACCACGCAGGAGTTCGGGGCGGAGGTGCTGGTGGACGCCGAGGCGACGTGGACGTTCCGTGACCGGTACGCCGTCAAGCTCGGGGTCGAGAACGTGTTCGACAACTACCCGGACGAGGGCGACTTCGAGGTGTGCTGCGGACGCATCTACCGCAGCGACTCGATCATGCCCTGGCAGGGAGCGCTGGTGTACCTGCAGGCGCGTTGGACTTCGCGCTGATCTCGTGCGCGGCGTGGGGTCAACGTCACGCCGAAAGGGACGCGATGGCGCCCACAGGAAGCGCGTCTACACCCTCGCCGAGCGGGTAGGGATGGGCAGCGCGACACACGATGGACATTTCCTCGACCGGGCCCGGCAGCACGCCGGCGACCTTGCGCAGGGCGTCCGCGTCGCGCTGCCTTGGCTGTTCCGTCCACTTTGCGTCCGCGAGCCGGAAGGTCCCGCCACGATGCAGCAGGAAGTCTGCTTCGCGCGACCGGTCGTTCCAGAAATGCAGGTCCCATCCGCCCCTGCGGTTCAGTTGGGTTCGGCGGAACTCGGCGCACACCAGCGTCTCCCACAACGGTCCGGCCAGTGGGGAAGAGCGGAGCGCTGCAACGGTGTGGACCCCGCACAGGAACGCGGCAAGTCCGGTCTCGCGCACGTAGAGCTTTGGCCGCTTGACCAGGGACCTCGTCGGGTTGCCGTACCAGGGCTCGAGCAAAGCGAGCTGGTGCGACGCCTCCAGCACGGATAGCCAGGCGGCGGCCGTAGACCCGCTGATGCCGACATCGCGGGCCAGGTCCGCCCGGTTCAGGAGCTGGGCCGAGCGCAGGGCGGCGACCCGCAGGAAGCGTTCGTAGTCCCGGAGGCTTGCGACGTTGAGCATTTGGCGCACGTCCCGTTCGAGGTAGGTCGCGAGGTAGGACTGCAGGTACCCGCGCGCGTCGATGGCCGGATCGGCATGAAGTTCGGGGAAGCCGCCACGCACCAGGAAGTCCTCCGGCGTCAGGCCGGGACGGGCGGCCCTGGCTTCGGCAAAGGACAACGGTTCGAGTTCGACGATGTCCGCGCGCCCGGCCAGTGACTCGGACACCGAACGCATCAGCGTCATGGGCTGCGAACCGGCGAGCAGAAAGGCGCCCGGGCGACGGTCGCGGTCGACCACCGTCTTGAGATGACGGAACAGCCCTGGCGCGTACTGCACCTCGTCGATGAGCACGGGCGGTGGGTGGCGGGCCAGGAAGGACCCGGGGTCCGTCTCGGCCTGGTCGGCCTCGCTCGGCAGGTCCAGCGTGACGAAGGCGTGATCGGGGAAGAGCTGCAGCATCAGGCTGGTCTTGCCGGTCTGGCGCGCACCGGTCACGATCACGACGGGCCGCGTCCGCGCACGCTGCAACAGCAGCGGCTCGACGTGGCGGTCTATCCACATCCTGCAAATTCTACGATGTCATCGTAGAATTTGCAGGATCGTCAGCCGGTCAAGGCAGGACGATCACCGCATGCCCGGGACACGTCGCGAGGCCGTCCTGGTTGAGGACGTTCACGGCGAGCCGCACGCGCTGTTCGCCTTCCTCCACCGTCTTGTCGGTCACTTCGCCCACGACCGTGAGCGTGTCTTCCTTCTGGTTGATGGCGCGGTACTGGCAGCCCACCTCGCGGACGGTGCCCTCGTCGCCGATCCAGTCGTGCAGCGCGTTGACGATGTAGGCGTAACGCAGGTTGCCCATGCCGAAGGCGCCCTGCTCGTTGCCGGCGCGACGTCCGGCCGCGTCGTCCATGTGGAACGGGACGAACTCGTCGTTGACGGCGGCGTAGCGGTTCCACTCGGCGAAGCTCGTCTTGCGGGACCACGAAGGCATGGAGTCGCCAACCTGGATGTCTTCAAAGCGCAGGGTCACGTTCTCTTCCTCCTTTCATTCCCTCAGTAACGAATGCCGATGGACAGGCGCGTGCGGACCACTTCGTTGCGCTGGTTGCGCCATTCGATCTCGTTGCGCACGTACAGGGTGTGCCCCAGGCGTCCTTCGCGTTCCCACCAATCGACCAGCCGGCGGCGTTCGGACACGAGGTCGCCGGCGCGCATCGGCACGCCGTAGGTGTCCGTCTGCCCGCCGTTCATGCCGGTCAGCGACTTGCCGTCGGGACGCGCGCCCATCAGGCCCGGCGCGGTCGGCCGCGGACGTTCGAGCGGCCACGCGAAGGGGTTGAAGTCCGGGGGCGCGACGATGCCGCCCCACTGCGTCGTGGCGGCGTAGTCGGCGTCCCAATAGATGCGCGGTGGCTTCTCCGGATGGAAGGTGGCCATTGCCCAGCGGCGGATGTCCGTCTCCGTGATGGGCGGAGCCGTGCGCTCGCCGGTCCACGCGCCCTGGGCCGCGCGCATTGCTTCGGTCACGTAGGTCAGCCCGTTCTCGGTCATGATGCACCGCGCGGGGAGGCGACCGCAGTGTAGCAGCCCGAGGACTCCGCCACGGCGTCCTGGAGGGTGTCCAGGCCCTATAATCCCGGGTCCGATTGGCGGTTCGAGACGGATCGATGGCGGAAGGCGCCTCGCACAATCCCCCGGAGTGGGAACAGCACGCCGAGCGCGAGTTGCGCGGCAAGCCCGTGGGGGACCTCACCTGGTCGAGCCCGGAGGGCATCTCCGTGCGGCCCGTGTACACGGCGGCGGACCTCGAGGGCGTCGCGCACCTCGACTCGCTCCCGGGTCTCCCACCCTATGCTCGTGGCCCGCGCGCAACCATGTACACGAACCGCCCCTGGACGGTGCGCCAGTACTCCGGCTTCTCCACGGCGGAGGAATCCAACGCCTTCTATCGGGCCAACCTTGCCGCCGGCCAGAAGGGGCTCTCGATCGCGTTCGACCTCGCGACCCACCGGGGCTACGACTCCGACCATCCCCGCGCGCGGGACGATGTCGGCATGGCCGGCGTCGCAGTGGACTCCGTGGAGGACATGAAGATCCTCTTCGATGGCATCCCGCTCGACCAGATGTCCGTCTCGATGACCATGAACGGCGCGGTGCTGCCGGTCATGGCGAACTACATCGTCGCCGGCGACGAGCAGGGCGTGCCGCGCTCGGGCCTCGCGGGCCCGATCCAGGACGACATCCAGCAAGATGT
>VXNE01000417.1 GCA_009840715.1 Gammaproteobacteria bacterium | reverse complement strand
AGAATTCGAGGTTGACCTCGCCGGCGACCGCTGGGCCCAGAAACCGCAGCGCTACCATGCCCGCTCGCTCCGCGTACTTCGCGAACGGTACGCCCGCCTCGACGACAACGCCGATCTCGATCAGGTGCTGGAGACCGCCGGCTGTCTCACCTGGCTGCGTTGACGCGCCAACCCGGCACAAGGAACGCTGCTCGTGCGGGTCAGGTCCCGGCATGATAGGCGCCAAGACGGAACACGATGCTCAGCGCGTCTTCCCGACCGACACGCTTGTGGCCCATCACCGGAGCTGCATGCAACTCTTCGAACAGGCACTACAAGAGCTCAACTAGAGATCCGTACGGTCAACCTTGTGCAGTTGCCGAGGCAGTGGCCTCTGCGAAAGCCGAGCTGCGCGCGGCGAGATCTTTCGCAGCATGTCCACAAACAATTCCACGTTCTCTGATCCAATCGCCGCAAGTATCTCGTCGTCCTCGGACTGCACTTCCGCCCGAATCTGGGACATCCGCTTTTTTCCGAGATCCGTCAGAATCAGGTTGATCTGACGCTGATCCTGCCTCGAGATCTGGCGATGTACCAGACCGCTTGAGACCATGCGATCGACAAGCTTGGTCAGGGCCGGGGGGTTCATCAATACCAGGTCGGCAAGCTCACTCATGGTTGCCGCTGGATGTGAAGCCAGCGTCGCCATGATCCGCCACGCCTCGATCTGGATCCCGTAAGCCTTCAGTCGGTGCGATAGCGAAATACGCACCTCACGATGAGCCGCGGCCAGTACGTACGAAAGGTAGCCAGTCAGCGGCCTCGGTGTGTCGCTCATGGAGATACCCACAGTTATCGCGCAAGAAATAGTTGACTTGGAAATCACTTTCAACTGTACTTGCCGCATGCAGCAACGCTGTTCCAGCGGTCAGGATTTTGCCGCTGGCCGGTGTGATCCGGCCAGTCTGCCACTGGAGTATGGACGCGAATTCGATTCGCTGTCACCGTTGCCCGGCTCCTACTACCGCATAGCGCTGCTCGTGCCGCTCTGCGGCGCCGCCGGGATCTGGTCACCGTCCTGCATCGCCAGTGCACAGGTAGCGGTCAAGGAACTGAACCATCGTGACGGGATCGACGGCCGTCAGGTCCAGTTGCTGCTGGTGGATGCGGCCGAGGAAGCCGCGGTCCCGGTCGATTCGCTCGTCTGCGATCTGCTTGCGGCACAGGCGATTGATGCGATCGTGGGCATGCACATCAGTGCTGTCAGGCAACGCCTGAGCAAAGTCGTCAGGCAGAGGGTTCCGTTCATCTATACCCCCCTCTACGAGGGTGGCGAAAGGACGCCCGGGGTGGTCGCCATCGGCGAAACCCCGGCGCTGCAGCTGGGCCCCGCGATCGGCCACCTTCACGCGACGTACAGGTTCCGCCGCTGGGCCATGATCGGTAACGACTACGTGTGGCCGCGTGCTTCGCATACCTTTGCCAAGCGGATTCTGCGTGACTGCTCCACCCCCCTCGTCTATGAGCGCTACTTGCCGTTCGGCGTCTCGGACATGGGACCGTTCGTGGACGAAATCCGTCGCTGCCGTGCGGATGCGGTCCTGGTCTCTCTGATCGGCCAGGACGCGGTGATGTTCAATCGGGCCTTCGGGGAAGCGGACCTGCATCGGAGCACCGTCCGCTTTTCCTGCGCGGTGGAGGAAAACGTGCTGCTCGCCAGCGGGCCGAAGTCTCTCAACCGTTTCTATGCTTCGGCCGCTTATTTCGGATCGTTGCGGACAGAAGCCAATGCGTCGTTCCGGGAGAAGTACCACTCGATTCACGGCGATCATGCACCGGTCCTGAACACGCTGGGCCAGTCCACGTACGAGGGTATCCATTGCCTGGCCGCCCTTGTCGATACACATGGCGACGACTGGAGATCCCGCGCTGCGGACTTTGCTGCCCGTGGCCACTATCGCAGCGCGCGCCGGATGGCCCGGGGCACCACCGAGTCATGCCCGCTCCCGGCCTACCTGGCACGCGTGACAGGAATGGAGTTCGAGATCGTAAAGAATCTTACCAGGCAATAAGATAGCATAAAATACTTGAATTGGAAATTGATTCGGCTACCCTGTCGCTCGGGCTAGCCGGCCGCATCGGCCGGCCCTCGGCCGCGAGACGGGAGACGACAGGAAACACCCGTGGTTTGGCTTTACACCGTCGCCGGCATGCTGCTGGCCCTGGCCTGCGGAATCTGGTTCCTCCAGCGCTACTACGCGAAGGCCACGCTGGAGACCGCGTTGGTGCGAACCGGCCTCGGCGGACGCAAGGTCGTCCTCGACGGCGGCTGCCTGGCCCTGCCGATCGTGCATCGCCTGCAGCGCGTCTCCATGGCGGCGATCTCGATTTCTGCCACCCAGTCGGGCAGCGATGCCGTGCTGTGCCGCGACCAGCTGCGGGCGGACGTCGGAATGGAATTCGAGTTGCGGGTCGAACCGTCTCGCGACGGGGTGTCGACCGCTGCCCAGGCGCTCGGCAACCGCATTTCGCGCAACGGCGGCGCGGTCCACGAACTGTTGCGGGGGGCGCTGGTCAACGCCATCCAGAACGCCGCCGCCCAGCGGACGATGGAGGACATCCACCTGAACCGGGGCGCGTTCACGCATGACGTCGCGACCGAAGCCGGCGAGCAGGCAGCGAAGCTCGGACTGAGCCTCATTGCCGCGGCCCTAGTGTCGGTCGACCAGACCAATCTGGCCCAGCTCGATGAATCGAACGCCTTCAACGCGCAGGGCCGCCGGCGCCTCGCCGAGCTCGTCGCCGCGCAGCGCAAGGCGCGGGTCGAGATTGAGACCGCCACCGAGATCGCGGTCCGGGAGAGCCGGCTGGCCCAGCATCAGCGCGAAATCGAGCTCAAGCGCGCAGAGCGCGAGGCCGAGATCTCCCAGCAAGAGCACCTGGACAAGCTCGAAGCCGATGCCCGCTCGCGCTCCGAGCAGGCGCGGGCTGCGGCCGTGCTGGCCTCGGAGACCGTGCGCATTGATGGCGAGCAGAAGGCGAAGGCCGCCCAGGTCTCGAGCGACGAAGAACTCCGCAAGGCCGAGATGCGCGCGCTCCTCGCGCTCGAGGAGGCGAAGCTCACGAACGAGATCGAACTTTCCCGGAAGCGAGCCGAAGAGTCGGTCGCCCGGGCCGCCGAGGAAGAAGCGCGGGCCCAACTGGTCCTGGCTTCCGAGAACGTCCAAGCGCAAAAGGAGCGGGCCACCGCCGAGCGCGAGGGAGAGATCGCGTGGATGCGCCAGGAGCAGGATCTCGCCCGCGAAAACGCGCGGGTGCAGACCGATGTCGACACGGCGCTCGCGAAAGCCAAGGCAGAAGCCACGGCAACCGCGAGCGCCGCATCGGCCGAAAAGGCCCGCATGGAGGCTGAGGCTGAGGGACGCACGGCGCTGAACCAGGCGGAGAACTTGTTGAGTGACTCCGTGATCCGCATGCGCCTCGAGGAACGCAAGCTCGATCGCCTCCCCGAAATCATGGCGCAGATGATGAAGCCGGTCGAGAAGATCGAATCCATCCGGATCAATCAGATCGGCGGGCCCGGCCCGGCGACGGGAAGTTCAGGCACGGCCGAAGACGCCTTCGGCGCCGCGATGGAACAGATCCTCGGCATGGCCGTCCGGCTGCCGGCGATGAAGCAGATGGGGGCGGAAATCGGCCTCGACTTCGATCCCAACCTAGCCGGCCGCACCGCCGACTACGCCAATCGAATCAAGACCAAAGACAAGGGCAAGGCATGACAGCCGTGCCTGCCAGCAACCCATGACGGGCCCGAGCGGGCTCCGACAGGAGGATTTCCGTATGTCCATCAACCGTCGCCATTTTCTCGGTGGCAGCGCCGCACTGACCGGTGTCGCCCTTCTGGGGTACCCGGCGGCCGCAGCCGAATCCATCAAGCTCGGATCCATCCTCGACACCTCCGGCATCTTCGACGCCTACGGCAAGCCGATGGACATGGCGATGCGACTCGCCGTGGACGACATCAACAAAGCCGGCGGACTGCTGGGGCGGCCCATCGAAGTGGTCGCCTACGACACCCAGTCCGACATGGCGTTGTATTCCCAATATGCGCAGCAGCTCACCCGCGAGGACCGGGTCGACGTCGTCCATGGCGGCATCCTGTCGGCCTCACGCGAAGCGATTCGCCAAATCCTGCGCAGGAGCGGGACGCTGTACTTCTACAACGTGCTGTACGAGGGCGGGGTCTGCGACCGCAACATCTTCATCAACGGCGTCACGCCGGCCCAGCAGGTCGAGGCACTCGTGCCCTACGCCATGAACAAGGTGGGAGCCCGTACGATCTACATCCTCGCAGCCGACTACAACTACGGCCAGATCACGGCGAAGTGGATCCAGAAGTACGTGGGCGACAACGGCGGTGAGACCGTCTCGGTCGATTTCTTTCCGCTCGACGTCTCGGACTTCGGATCGACAATCGCGAAGATCCAGTCGACAGCCCCGGACCTGGTCATTGCGCCCCTGGTCGGCGGCGCCCATCTGTCGTTCTTCCGGCAATGGGCCGCGGCCGGCATGAAGGCCCGGATCCCCCTAGCGTCCACGACCCTGGGCGTGGGCAACGAACACAAGGTACTGACCGCGGAAGAGGGCAACGGGATCATGGTTGCCTACAACTACAGCCAGGAGCTTGACACACCCGAGAACGCGGAATTCAAGCGCAAATGGGCGGCAGCCTACGGCGACGACACGGCCATTCACGAAATCGCGGTATCGAACTACCAGGGCGTGCTGACGTGGGCGGCGGCCGTGCGGGAAGCCGGCTCGCTCGATCGTGATGCGGTCGTCACGGCGCTTGAGACCGGGATTTCCATCCAGGGTCCGGGCGGCATGGTGACGGTCGACGCGAAGACCCACCACGCCGTCCTCGATGTCCATCTGATGGAGATTGAGAACCAGGGCATGACGGTGATCGACACCTTGCCGCAACGCCAGCCCATCGACACCCAGGCGGTGTGCGACCTGGAGGTCAACCCGGACGACAACCAGCAGTACGAAATCGAGATCTGAGCCCGGCGACGCGGGGACGTCAACGTGGCCGACCACGACGACCCCGCAGCTCTGACCCCGACGACCCCGCGCCACTGACATGGATCTCGTTCTCGTCATCGTTGTCGAAGTGCTGTACGCGATCGGCGCGCTGGTCCTGATCAGCGCCGGCCTGGCCGTGATCTTCGGCATGATGCGGGTCATCAACCTCGCGCACGGCGAGTTCATGATGCTCGGGGGATATGCCACGATTACCGCCGTCGATCTCGGCGTGAACGTCTTTCTTGCCATGCTCGTCCTGGCGCCGGCGGTCGTCGGCGTGCTGGGCCTCGCCGTCGAGCGCCTGGTGATCCGGCACCTCTACGGACGCCTCATCGACACGATGCTCGCCACCTGGGGGCTGAGCCTGCTGTTCATCGGTATCGTGACGATGCTGTTCGGCAACACGACGACCGGCATATCGACCCCCATTCCCGGCTTCGCGCTCGGGGACTACCAGGTCAATGGGTACAACTTCTTCATCGTCCTGGTGGCCGCGGTCCTCCTTCTCCTCATGCTGGCCGTGCTCAGATCGACCCGGTCGGGTCTCATCGCCCGCGGGACGATGCAGCATTCGGACATGGCCGCGTCACTCGGCTACAACCCCGACCGCATCTACATGCTGACGTTCGCCTGCGGGTCCGCGCTGTCAGGGCTGGCCGGTGCCGTCCTCGCCCCGCTCGTTGGGCTGGTCCCCACTTCAGGCGGCGCCTACATCGCGAAGGCGTTCATTACGGTCATCGCCGGCGGGCCCGCGCTGATCGCGGGTCTGGCCAGCAGCGCCGGCGTCTTCGGGCTGATCAACCAGATCTTCAGCTTCGCGGTTTCGCCGGTCGTCGGCGAAGTGGCGCTCCTGGTGGCGGCCGTCATCCTCCTCCGGCTCCTGCCCCGGGGCATCACCGACCGGCTGTTCAGGGAATCGCTGTGAGGGACGCCGGGTGGGGCCGCGAGCTCACCGGCACGTTGGTGGTGGCCGCCTGCGCCGTCGGTGTCCTGCCCATGCTGGTCAGCACCTACACGCTGACCGTCCTCATCATCTACGGGATGCTCGGTCTCAGCCTGGGACTGGTCTGGGGGTTCGGGGGCATCCTCTGTTTCGGCCAGGCCGCCTTCTTCGGTCTTGGCGCCTACACCTACGCCATTGCCGCGATCAACTTCGGCGAGAGCACGGTGCCGATGCTCCTCGCGGTGGCGGTTCCGGCGGGCTTCGCCGCGGTGCTCGGGGCCATGCTGTTCTACGGCCGGCTGACCGACGTCTACCTCGGCGTCATCACCCTCGTCGTCACGCTGATCCTCCACCGGTTCATGAACGCCACCGCCGGTTCGGAGTACGTCATCGGGAATGCGCGGCTCGGCGGGTTCAACGGTATTCCGGGGTTCCAGACCCTGAACGTCCCCGGAGACCCGAGTGCCTACGTCTGGGGCGAGTCCTTCTACTACTTCAGCGCGGTCTGCCTGCTGCTGGCGTACCTGCTCGTGAGCGCGGTGCTCCGGTCGTCGTTCGGGCGCATTGCCGTCGGCATTCGCGAAAACGAGACGCGGGCTGCCCTGATGGGCTACGACGTGCCGGCCCGCAAGACTGTCATGTTCGCCGCCGGCGCCGCCATCGCCGGCCTGGCCGGCGCACTGTTTGCGAACTGGGCGGAAATCGTCACCCCGCGCCTGTTTTCCCTCAGCCAGTCGGCGGACATCATCATCTGGTGCATCGTCGGCGGCCTGGGCACCCGCATCGGGCCGGTGCTGGGCGCGGCCGGTCTCTCCTATCTGAAGTTCCTCCTGGGACAGCAGGACCTCTTACACAATTCCGTCGTGTCCGGCGCCATCCTGGTCCTCTTCGTGCTCTTTCTTCCGGGAGGGATCGCTCCCGTTTTGGCGAACGCTTGGCGCCTGATCACGCGCAGGCGTCCCCGGAGCCGGTACCGGCGACGGCGCGGGCCGCGGTCCTCCCTGGCGTCAGGCGATGCCTGAAACGGTCCTGGAGACCCAGGGCCTCACCATGCAATTTGGCGGGGTGCAGGCAGTCGCCCACGTCGACTTCAGGCTGGATGCCCGCGAGCTCCGCTGCCTCATCGGCCCGAACGGCGCCGGAAAGTCGACGTTCTTCAAATGCGTCACGGGGCTGCTGCAGCCGACGGAGGGGCAAATCTTCATGCGCGGCCAGGACACCACGCGCTGGCCGTCCCATCACGTGGCAAGCCTCGGCGTCGGCACCAAGACCCAGGTGCCGAGCGTCATGGCCGGGCTGAGCGTCTTGGAGAACATCTGGCTAGCCGCCCGCCGGTTACTGCCGCCGCCAGCCGCCGCCCGG
>VXNE01000572.1 GCA_009840715.1 Gammaproteobacteria bacterium | reverse complement strand
CGACGCCGGCGCGGATCGCGTCCCAGGTCGACCAGCGGCAGGTCGGGTTCTCCAGCACCCGGGCGTAGTAGGTGGCGCGCTGCGCCGGGTCGAAGCCCGGATCGCGCCAGACGGTGGCCAGTTCCACCGCGCCCTTGTCCTGCGAGTAGCTGCAGTCGGCCAGGTTCACGCCGGCGCCGTTGTCGGGACAGCGATGCGTCTCGGGATCCGGGGACAGACCGTCGGAGCAGACGACGTCGAAGACCCGCTCCCGGGACTCGCCCCCTTCGAGCCAGAGCTTGACGACCTGCCCGCGTTGCAGCCAGGCCGAGTTCGGATCGCGCAGGGCCCACAAGAAGAAAGTGGGCTCGCCTGCCGCCCGCGCGAGGTCGCTGCCCATGGGCACGCCGCCCGCGTCGGCCAGCTCGGGGGCGTCACCCCGGTCGGCGAGATCAGGGGGAAGGTCGTAGCCGGCGAAGAAACGCAGCCGGATGCGCGGCCCGGAGGTCCCGAAGGTCTCCTTGCGCCGGAGTGCCGCGAAGATCGATTCGCGGCTGTTCTCCTCGGCCCATACGCCCGCGAGGCCGGAAGCGCCCCATTCCAGGGCCATGGTGGTCGGCAGGGCGGTATCTCCATCGTCAACCTCGGCGGGCACGCTCCCGCGCAGCTGCGGGCTGCCGTCCCCCAGCTTGCCGAAGTAGTTGTCCTCCTCGAACGAGCCGGCCGCGTTGTGGCCGTCGCTCGCGCCGATGAAACCGAACGCGTAGGGGTTGATGCCTTTCCCCGCTTCCATCTCGAGCCCGGCGCGCAACGCGTCCCGGGCATAGGCGCCGGTGGTGGCGCCGTCCGCTAGCTGGATGGCTCCCTCGGCATCGAGGTAGGTGGCGCTCTTTTCCCAGATCTCGAAGCCGGCCCATTCGTCGTTGGGGGAGAGCAGCGGATGGGTCTCAGACGTGCCCTTGACCTGCGTGATCTCCATCAGCGGCTCGTTGCGCATGCGCTGCTCGGCATACGCCGCATCGAGGGGCTCCCCGGCATAGTTCGTGCGCGCGAACATGAGGCCCTGGCTCCAGTTCGAGTTGTGCGGGATCGCCACCGCATCCATCCCGCGGGCGCGCTGGGTATCGAGCCAGGTCCAGAGGTCCTCCGGATTGGGAGAGTGGTAGGCGCCGAACGGCACGGCCGGCACTTCGGCGCCGGCGAAGATGACGTTGCGGTGGAGGTTCGCGAACCCGGGCATCGACGTGTACTCGTAGGCGACGAAGGTCGTGAAGTGCCCCGGCTCGTTGTGGCGTTCGGCGGCCTCTACGGTGGCGTCCCAGGCATCCCGCACGACCGCCTCCGGATCGAGTGCGGCGCTCGCCTCGCCCGTGGTCAGGGCATCGGTGAACAGCGTGACGACCGCCGCCTGGTCCATGCCGCTGTCCTTCGCCAGCGCGTGTTCCGGATCGGCCATCGCGGCCAGGACGCCGAAGTACTCCGCGTGGTCGGTGACCGCGACGAAATCCAGCGGCCCGCTCGTGAGCCGGATCGGATAGCCCATCGGATGGGAGATCGGCTCCCCCTTGCCGTAGCGGTAGGCATCGTCCGGCGTGGCCCGCGTGCCGCCCATGCCGTAGGCGTCGATGGAGTTCGCCGTGTGCACGTGGAGTTCGCCGAACCAGGCGCTGCGCGCGGGCGGGGTGGCCGCGGACTCCTCAGCGGCTGCCGCAGTCAGGAACGGGCAACCCCAGATGAGGGCGGCCGCCGGAAGCAGGAGTCGTTTCGGGCGCATGGGTTCGGTCTCCCTGGTTTCTGGCGAGTGTAAGCGGATGCGGGCCGGGCCGCCCGGAGTCTGCTTGGGTCGTTCCTGTGTAGCAAACTGTATCCGTCACGTAGAATAAGACGCGAGACCCGCAACAGGCGAGCGCCCTTTCAGCCCATGCTTCCTCCCCGACCCTGGATGACCGAAGAACACCACCTGTTCGCCGACTCGGCGGCCAGGTTCTTCGAGGCCGAACTCACGCCCCACATCGATGCCTGGCGGGAGGCGGGCATGGTGGACCGGGACTTCTGGCGCAAGGCGGGGGCGGCGGGACTGCTCGGACCGGCCGCGCCGGAGGCACTCGGAGGCGCCGGCGGCGACGTCTCGTTCGACGCGATCGTCGGCATGGGCCAGACGCGTGCGGGCGACGCGAACTGGGGCTGGAGCGCGCACAACATCGTCCTGCACTACATGCTGTCGTACGCGACCGAAGCCCAGCGGCAGAGGTGGATCCCCGGCATGGTCAGCGGGGACCTCGTCGCCGCCATCGCCATGACGGAGCCCGACACCGGGTCCGACCTGCAGGCCATCAAGACCCGGGCGGTACGCTCCGGTGACGAATACGTGATCAACGGATCGAAGCTCTACATCACCAACGGACAGACGGCGGACCTCATCGTGGTGGTGTGCAAGACGGATCCGGCCCAGGGCGCCCGCGGCGTCAGCCTGGTGGTGGTCGAGGCCGACGCGGCGGAGGGTTTCACGCGCGGCCGCAACCTGAGGAAGGTGGGGCTCGACGGCGCCGACACCTCCGAGCTCTTCTTCGACGACGTGCGCGTGCCCGCATGGAACCTGCTCGGGGAGGAGGAGGGCAGGGGCTTCGTGCAGCTCATGTCGCAACTGCCCTGGGAGCGGCTGATGCTCGCGGTGCTCGCCGACGCCAGCATGGAGTCGGTGATCGCCGAGACCCTGGCCTACGTCAAGCAGCGCCGGGCGTTCGGCCAGCGCGTGATGGACTTCCAGAACACGCGCTTCAAGCTCGCGGAGTGCAGGACGCGGCAGAACGTGACGCGCGCCTTCGTCGACAACTGCATGGTCTCGCTCGTCAAGGGAGAGCTCGGCGCGGACGAGGCGGCGCAGGCCAAGTGGTGGGCCTGCAACACCTTCAATCGCGTGGTGGACGAATGCCTGCAGCTCCATGGCGGCGCCGGGCTGATGCTTGAAACTCCCGTCGCGCACCACTATCGTGATTCGCGCTTCGGCCGCATCGTCGGCGGCACCGAAGAGATCATGAAGGAGATCATCGCCAGGTCCATGGACGACGAAGACGGCTGAAGCGGACTTGACGAGCAAGCCTTACACGTCCCGGGCGGAGAAGAAGCAGCGCACGCGCAAGGCGCTGATCGACGCCGCCGCCGACCTCCTCGCGAGCAACGGCATCCGCGGCACGACCCTGGAGGCGGTGGCGGACCGCGCCGGGCTGCACGTGCAGACCCTCTACCGCCACTTCAGCAACAAGGGCGAGTTGTTCGCCGCCCTGGAGGAGTCCCTGTTCCTCGAGCAGAAGGCGTTGCTCGAAGACTCCGAACGGGAGGCTTCGACCATGGAAGTGCGTTACGGGATGGACGTGGCCAACCTGCGCAGCCTCCATCAGGACGGCGTGAAGAACGCGCTGGTTTCACTCACCGACCCCGAGTGGGCCGGCGTGCACATGCTGTCGTCGTACCGCTACGAGGACCTGCTCTCCGAGCACCTGGCCCGGGAGCTCGGTTGCGAGCCGAACGATCCGGAGCCGCGGCTGCTGGCCGCCATGCTGCAGTGGGGGGCGACCAGCGTCCTGCGTTCGATGGACGACGCTACGGCCAGGTCCGAGGAAGCGATGCTGGCGCTCTACAAGCGCACCTTCGACCTGATCGCCGAGGTCCAGGAGTCCTTCGCGCGCTGAGTTCCGGGCCCGGCCTCAGGCGTACGGATCGGTCCCCGTGGCCATGAACGGCGCGACGGTCTCGGGTCGGTCGACGTTTTCCCGGAACGGGTAGGTGTGCTCGCCGAGCACGCGCTTGAGCTCCGGGTACTTCTCCATGAGCTGCGGCGAGACGTCGTCCCACATGTGGATCGGCCGCATGTGCATGCGCATGTAGACCTGCACGAGGGTGACCCGCAGGCCGGGCTTCGTGCGCGGCGTCGTGCCGTGCCAGGTGGCGCCGTGCCACAGCGCCAGCGATCCGGCCTTGCCGATGAGGGGGAAGACCTTGAACGGCGAGTCGTCGCCGAGCCCCATCGCCGCCTCGTGGGGCAGCGTCGCCCGCCCGTAGTGGTGGCTGCCGGGCACGAACACGGTTGGGCCGTCCTCCGCGCCTTCGTAGTCCGTGCACAGCCAGGAGGCGTTGCAGGCGTGGGCGATGTGGCCGCCGCCGGGCGGGATGCCGTGGGCGTCGCTGTGCAGGCCGACGCTGGCGGAGGGGTCCACCTCCTCCTGCGTGGGCGGCTTGATGATCCAGCTCTGTCCCGTCAGGCACACGCTCTGGCCGCACAGCCAGCGGATGAGCGCGAGGGCGCGCGGGTTGGTCGCCGCCTCGACGAAGGCCTCGTCCTCCTGCAGCAGGTACCAGGAGTTCTTGCTGATCGTCTTCAGGTCGGGCTCGTCGGACGTGTGGTCGTTGATCGCGACGCCGTTGCGCTTCTCGAACGTGCGCAGGATGGCTCCCCGCAGGCGCTCGCCGAAGGTCGCGTCGCCCATCTTCTCGGGAGGCACGACCGTCATGCCGTAGGCCTGCAGCTCCACCGCGTGCTTCAGGAGGTCGTACTTCGCGAGGTCCCGGACGATCGGGTCCGCGTTGGGGGAAACTCCGTATTCGCTTATGTCCATACGCACTCCTGGGTTCATGTACCCAACATAGCATGATGTATGTAGGGGCGGGGCTCGTCCCCGCCCGTGCCGGACATGGCACAACCCCCCGACGCGGGACGATCCGCGCCTCGGCTTCCCCGCGCGGGCGGGCCCGGGGTCAGGCGTAAGGGTCCGTCCCGGTCTGCATGAACTGCATGATGCCCTTCATGTTGTCGATGCTCTCCTTGAACGGGTACCCGGGGTCCCCCAGCACGCGCTGGAGCTCCGGGTACTTCTCCAGGTACTCCGGCGGCACGTCCTCCCACAGGTGGTGCGGCCGCATGTGCATGCGCATGAACACCTGCACGAGGGTGAGGCGCAGGCCGCTGTTCGTGCGCGGCGAGGAGCCGTGCCAGAGGCCGCCGTGCCAGATGGCCAGCGAGCCGGCCTTGCCGATGACGGGGACCAGCGGGAACGGGGCGTCGTCGCCCATGCCCATGGTCGCCTCGTGTGGCAGCGTGGCGCGGCCGTAGCGGTGGCTGCCGGGCACGAACACGGTGGGTCCGTCCTCCGCGCCGGCGTAGTCGGTGCACAGCCACGACGCGTTGCAGAGATGGGCGATGTGCCCGCCCCCGGGCGGGATGCCGTGGGCGTCACTGTGCAGGCCCACGCTGGTCCGCGGGTTCTGTGTCGGTGGCTTGATGATCCAGGTCTGCGCCGTCAGGCAGGCGCTCTGGCCGCACAGCCAGCGCACCAACGCGAGCATACGGGGGTTGGTCGCCGCCTCGGCGAAAGCCTCGTCCTCGTGCAGCAGGTACCAGGTCCGCGCGCCCATGTCCTGCTGGTCCGGCTCTTCGGTGGTGTGGTCGGTGATCTTCACCCCGCTGCGTTTCTCGCAGGTGCGCAGGAGCGCGCCCCGCAGCCGCTCGACGAAGCCTTCGTCGACGCCCATCTTCTCCGGCGGCACGACGGTCATGCCGTAGGTGACAAGTTCCACGGCGTGCATCAGGAGATCGTGCTCCACGAGTTCGCGCACGATGGGATCCGCGTGGGGGGAGACTCCGTATTCGCTGATGTCCAAGGGCTTTTCCGGGATTGGCTGGGGCGGGGCGGTCGGTATAACACAGATGGTGTCGGGTGTCCGACGGTACAATGGCGCCACATCCGATACCGTCACTGCCCGAAGATCCCGTGGCCCACCGAACGACGCTGTTGCTCGACGACGAGACACGGACCGCCGCCCGGGAGTTGGCCCTGCGGTACGACTGCTCGACCTCCGACGCGTCCGCGCGCGCGAAACGCGTCCGCACGCTCGAGAGGCTGTTCGAACTGTTCGAGGGCCACGATGCGGACAGCGAGATTCGCCGTCTGAAGGAAGAGGACAGCGGGTTCTGAGGAGTTTGCGCATGACCTTCCTGACAATCTCGCTTTCGATCCTGCTTGCCGTTGCGATTGCCGCTCCAGCGGATGCCTCCGAGCCGGAGGTTCCGGGCCGGGACTGGCTGGAGGCAGCCGTCGCCGGCGAACACCGCGATCCCGCAAAGCGCGCCCGCGACCAGTACCGGCATCCGGTCGAAGTCCTCGCCTTCTTCGGCCTGACGCCCGACTCGAGCGTCGTCGAAATCTGGCCGAGCGGCGGCTGGTGGACAGAGATCCTGGCGCCGGCGCTGCGCGACGAGGGCGTCTACTACGCGGCGGGTTTCGCCATGACCGCCGACCGTACGCCCGAATGGCGCAAGAACGCGCAGAAGCGCTTCGCCAAGGAGCTCGAGGCACGGCCGGAGCTGTACGACGCGGTGGTCACGACGGAGCTTTCCGTGCCGGAGCGCACGACCATCGCACCGCCCGGGTCCGTGGACTTCGTGCTGACGTTCCGCAACGTCCACAACTGGATCCGGGGCGACTACGCGCCCGAGATGTTCCGCGTCATGGCCCGCGCACTGCGTCCGGGCGGCGTGCTGGGACTGGTCACCCACCGGGCGCCGGCGGGCTGGACTGCGGAGGATACGAAAGCGAAGGGCTACGTCGCCGAGGCGCTCGTGATCGAGATGGCGGAGGCGGCGGGACTGGCGCTCGAGGCGTCGTCGGAGGTCAACGCGAACCCCCTGGACACACACGATCACGAGGCGGGCGTATGGACGTTGCCGCCGGGGCTTCGGGCGTGTCGGGAGATGGCCGAGGGGGGTCCGGAACGGCAGGCGTGCGAACGCCGCTACCGCGCGATCGGCGAGTCCGACCGCATGACGCTCAGGTTCCGCAAGAAGGCCGTCGCCGGGGTGGAGTGAACGTGGCGGCGGGACCGCGCTCTGGGCGAGGAGATGACGAGGGGGGCGGTGGCGCGACCGTGTACCTGGTCTCCTGCGTGAAGGAGAAGCGGGCAACGCGGGCGCTTGCGAAGGATCTCTACATCTCGGCGTGGTTCCGCAAGGCGCGTGCTTACGTTGAAGGCACCGACCGTCCCTGGCGCATCCTCTCGGCCCGCTACGGACTGCTGGATCCGGGAAGGCCGGTGCGGCCCTACGACAGAATGCTGGAGGCCCTGCCGCGCGCCGAGCGGCGGGCCTGGGCGGACCGTGTTTTGGCCGCATTCCATGCCGAGTTCCCGGATGTCTCGACGGTCGAACTCCTCGCGGGGGAGCGGTACCGCGAGTTCCTGCAACCCGCCCTGGAAGCTCGGAGCGTGGTCGTGCAGGTGCCGATGGCGGGTCTGCGCATCGGCGAGCAGATGGCGTGGCTGGACCGTCGCGTGCGAAGGAGGGACGCCGACGAACTGGCCTCGGGTGACCTCCTGGGCTGACCGTAGGGGAGGGCTTGTCCGAGGAAGAACGTTCTCAACTATCT
>VXNE01000457.1 GCA_009840715.1 Gammaproteobacteria bacterium | reverse complement strand
GGCTCGGGTGTGGGGGTGCGTCTTTTTGGGGGGGCCGTTGCGGCGCTTCTTTGCCGCTTGGCGGGGTCGCGCTACTCCCTCCCCGCGCCTGACCCGTCGGACCTGCGGCCCGGACAGGTAGCGGGAAAGGGAGTCCTCCAGGGTCTCGAACGTGGCGGGTGCGGCGACCGCATCCTCGGATGCGGCGGCGGCGAGGCGAGGCTGGAAGTACGACTCAAATGTCGCTAGCTGGGTCATCTCCCATGTCGAACGGCATCGCTTCCGTGCCGATGCTCTCCAGTCGTTCGATTCCCTCGAAATCGACATCGTCAACCGTGATCTCCGGCGCGTCAAGAACCTCTTCGTCGATGAGGCCGTCGGCGATCTCGCGCAGGGCGATGACGGTCGGTTTGTCGTTCTCCTCCGGCACGAGGGGATCGATGCCGAGACGGTAGAGTTGCCGCGCGCGCCGGCTCGCCACCATGACGAGTTCGAAACGGTTCTCGACGTGTTCGAGGCAGTCCTGAACGGTTACGCGAGCCATCGGTGGATTCCGTCAAAAGTCCGCAGTCGCGGGATTTTACCTCACGCATGGGCGCACAACACGCCCCCGGGGTTGACACTGCGCCCCGACCTCGCCATGTTGCGCGCGCAGGCGGACGCCGACTGGAGACTCGTGGATCGGCGCGTCGCCCATCCCATGTCGAAAAGAGGCCGCGCCTCGATCATTGCGCGCAAGGGGGAAGCATGAAGCGACTCAAGCAGGTCCTTGGATTGGCGGGCTTGGCGACAGCGGGGGCCTTCCTGCCGGCAACGGTCGCCCAGGCCGAGGAAGCCGACGAACAGCAGGCGACCGGCGGCATTGAGGAGGTCGTGGTCACGGCCCGCCGCCGGGAAGAGACGGCGCAGAGCGTGCCGATCCCCATATCAGCGCTGTCCGGCGACCGGCTGGAAGGCCGCGGCATCACGGAGATACAGAACGTCGAACAGCTCACCCCGAACATGTCGTTCAACGAGAGCGTCGTCGCGCGCGGCACCGCCCAGGTCTTCCTGCGCGGCATCGGCCAGATCAACTGGGGGCCCACCCAGGATCCGAAGGTCGGCATATACGTCGACGGCGTCTACCTCGGCCGGCCCCAGGGTTCCGTCTTCGATTTCATCGACATCGACCGGGTGGAAGTACTGCGCGGGCCCCAGGGCACGCTGTTCGGGCGCAACACCACGGCGGGCCTCGTGCACGTGATCACCAAGAAGCCGGACTCCGTGTTCGACGCGACCGTGCGCGGGGGCTTCGGCAACGCCGGGCAGCTCTCCGCGGACGGCATGGTCAACATCCCGCTGATCGAGGATGTCCTCGCCGCGCGGGTGGCGTTCCAGATGCGTAAGGACGACGGCTGGATGAAGGACGACGCCGGCCGCGAGTGGAACACCACGGACTCGCGCACGCTACGCGCGACGTTGCTCTGGACGCCGAACGACACCGTGGAGGTGTCCCTCGCCACGGAGTTCTTCCGCGCGCGAGAGACCGGCGGTCTCGCGGACTGCGAACTCCTGATCGGCGGTCCGACCGGCTTCAATCTGTTCCCGTTCATCTTCGGGGTCTACGACGAGCTCGAGGCCGCCTGCGCTGCGGACGACAATCCGTACCGGTCGAACGACAACGATCCGAACGGCCTCTTCATCGACACGAACGCGGCGTCGTTGACGGTCACCTGGGACGTCGCCGGCATGACGGCAACATCCATCACCGCCTACCGCGACATGAAGGAACTGAACGAGTCGTGGGGCTGGGGGAGCGACTTCTACGGCGGGCCTTCCTACCACCTCGAGGTCTTGCAGGACGAGCACTCGCCCTATGACCAGATTTCCCAGGAGCTGCGGCTGGAAGGCACGCTGTTCTCCGACCGGATGACCTGGATCACGGGCGTTTACGGCTTCACGGAGAACGCCATCCAGAACATCTGGGTGCCGCTGATGCGGGGCCTGCCGCCTCCCGACCCGGCGGATGCGCCGCTATGGAATGCGCCGGCCCCGGCGGTGCTGGGATTCCCAACGTTCGGGGAGTTCGGGCTTTTCTTCCAGGAGAACGGCAGCCGCCGGCAGCAGACGGACGCCACCAACAAGTCCTGGGCCGTGTTCGCGGAAGGGACGTACGATATCACCAACGACTGGTCGGTCACCGCCGGATGGCGCTGGACGAAGGACACGCGGGAGTTCAAACGCTCGCAGTGGACCAACGACTTCGGCTTCGACCCGTTCTACGGCTGTCCGGGCAACATAGGTCCGAACGGATTGGCTTTGCGGGAGTACTGCAAGCAGCAGGTCGAGTACAGCCAGTCGACGCCGCGCGCGATCCTGAACTACAGCTTCACCGACGACATCATGGCGTACCTGAGCTTCTCGCGGGGCTACAGTTCCGGGGGCATGAACGGCGACGTCCGCATGCGTCCGTTCCTGCCGGAGATCTCGGACAACTGGGAAGTAGGCATGAAGTCCCAGTGGTTCGAGCGCCGGCTGCAGTTCAACGTCACGGTCTTCCAGACGGACTACGAGAACCAGCAGCTCACGATCGGCCGCGTGGTGGACGGACAGCCGATCGCGGACCTGATCAATGCCCAGAAGGCCACGATCGAGGGCGTGGAAGTCGAGTTCCTGGCGACCCCGGCCGAGGGGTGGTTCGTGACGGGGACCTACGGATACCTGGACGGCGACTACGACGAGTTCACGGTGGTCGACAACACCTTCGACCCGGTCACGTTCGAGGAGGTTCTGACGGTTCGCGACCTCTCCTACATCTCGTTCATCGGCTTCACGCCGAACCGGTCCTGGAACCTGAGCGTGGCGAAGGAGTTCTACCTGGACAATGCGGGGAGCCTGACGGCGCAGGTCGGCTACAACTACCGCGGCCCGTACTACGCGGCCGCGGCGCTGACGCGCCTCAAGCGGCACCGGACGGACCCCTTGGGCCTCGTGGATGCGCGCCTGCGCTGGGACATGGCCAACGGCAGGACTTCCGTCTCCCTGTGGGGTACGAACATGACCGACGAGGAGTACTACCGCGGCGCCCAGGACCTCGTGGACCTCGGCATCCTGCTCTTCTACTGGGCGCAGCCCCGGCGCTTCGGCCTCACGGTAGAGCACAAGTTCGGCTCGTAGGAAGGCGCGAAGCTCGCGGTCGTCGCGTCAGCGCGTAGCGAGCAACTCCGCGAGCAGGCCGGCGATGGCGGGCACCGGCGCCCGCTCGCCGCGCCGCTCGGCGGTGACGATGCGGGCGAGGGCTGCCACGGCGTCCTCGAAGTCGTCGTTGACGATGGCGTAGTCGAACTCCGCGCAGTGCGTCATGTCGTCGATGGCCTGGCGCATGCGGCGCTCGATGACGTCGGGACCGTCCTGGCCCCTACCCTCGAGTCTCGCGCGCAGGGCTTCGCGGGAAGGGGGCAGCACGAACACGCCGATGGCGTCGTCGAGTTGCGCCCGCACCTGCTGGGCACCCTGCCAGTCGATCTCCAGGACCACGTCCCGCCCGGCTGCCTGGGCCTCCCGTACGCGGGCCTGCGACGTGCCATAGTCGAACCCGAAATTCGTCGCGTACTCCAGCAGGTCGCCGGCCCGCGCCATGCCGTTGAACGTCGCCTGGCTGACGAAGCGATAGTCCCTGCCGTCCACCTCCGCGGGCCGCCTGGGCCGGGTGGTGTAGGAGACGGATACCTCCAGGTTGGAGTCGCGTTCGACGAGCGCGCGCACGAGACTGGTCTTGCCCGCGCCGGACGGGGCCGAAACGACGATGAGCAGCTGGCTCACTCGACGTTCTGCACCTGTTCGCGCATCTGGTCGATGACGACCTTGAGGTCGACGGCGCGCTCGGCGCATTCCGGGGGCACGGCCTTGGCTGCGACGGTGTTCGCCTCGCGGTTGAGTTCCTGCATGAGGAAATCCAGGCGGCGGCCCTGGCGTCCCTCGGCGGCCAGGCTGTTGCGGCATCCCTCGACGTGCAGCAGCAGGCGGTCGAGTTCTTCGGAGACGTCCGCTTTCTGCGCGATCAGGGCGACTTCCTGCTCGAACCGGCCCTGGTCCACCTGCTCGACCAACTCCGCGATGCGGTCCCGTAGCCGGTCCCGAATCAGGGTCGCCTGCGACGCTGTCAGGTTGCGGACCTCGTGGGCGATCGCCTCGACCTCTTCGAGCTTGGCGTGCAGGATCGCGTCGATCCCTTCCCCTTCCCGGCGCCGGTCCGCGAGGAGTTCACCGAGAGCCGCCTCGAAGCCGGCCCGCACGTCTCCTTCCAGGGCGCCCGCGGCGGCCGTTGGGCCCGTGTCGAGCACGCCAGGCCAACGGAGCAGTTCGAGCGGGTCGGGATGGCCGATCTCGGGCGCGTCCCGACGCACCTGTTCGAGCGTGGCGAGCAACCTGAGCAGGTTGGGCCGGTGGATGTTCACGGAGAGGCCGACCTCTCCTTCGGCGAGGCGCAACGTCGCGTCGACCTTGCCCCGCCCCAGGGCGTGCCGGGCGATGTCGCGCAACGACGGCTCCAGCGTCCTGAGGCCCTCGGGGAGCCGGAAGCTCACCTCCAGGAAACGGTGGTTCACCGAACGGACTTCCCAGGAGAGCGCCGGTGACTCGAATCGGCCGAATGCGGTCATGCTGGAGATCATCCGAGGATTCTACCCGTGGAGTCGCAACCGGTCGCGCGGGCATAATTCCCTTGAGCCAGGGTCAGGGAGTGGAACGAAAGTGCCGAGGCCGAGCGGGAGGGAGCCCGATGAATTGCGTGCGGTGGAGATCGAGCGTGGCTTCACGAAACACGCCGCCGGGTCCGTGCTCATGGCGTTCGGAGACACCCGGGTCCTCTGTACCGCCAGCGTCGAGGACCGCGTGCCGCCGTTTCTGCGGGGTCGTGGCGAGGGCTGGATCACGGCGGAGTACGGCATGCTGCCGGGCTCGACGCACACGCGGACGGACCGGGAGGCCAGCCGCGGGAAGCAGGGCGGGCGCACGATGGAGATCCAGCGTCTCATCGGCCGTTCGCTGCGTGCGGCGGTGGACCTCGGTCGTCTCGGCGAGCGCACCATCCGCATCGACTGCGACGTCCTCCAGGCCGACGGAGGGACTCGGACGGCGTCCGTCACGGGCGGCTGCGTGGCCCTCGTCGACGCCCTGAACCGCGTTGCCCCCGACGCGTTCACGAGACTCGTGGCGTCCGTGTCGGTGGGGGTGGTCGCAGGCGAGCCGGTGCTCGATCTCGACTATCGGGAAGACTCGACGGCGGGCACGGACATGAACGTCGTGATGATCGAGGGTGGGGGATTCATCGAGGTGCAGGGGACCGCGGAAGGGGAGCCGTTCGAGCGGGACACCCTCTCGCGGATGCTCGCGCTGGCGGAAGGCGGCATCGAGACGCTGTTCCGTGCGCAACGCCGCGCGCTTCGGATGTGAAGGTGGACGCCGCCGCGTTCGTGCGCTGGATGATCGCGGAGGACGTGCTGCAGTTCGGCGACTTCGAGCTGAAGTCCGGACGCCGGAGCCCCTACTTCTTCAACCTGGGCGCCATCGACAACGGCGCGGCGTTCGACCGTCTCGGCGCTGCCTACGCCGCGCTCGCCATGACGTTCCCCGAAGCCCCGCAGGTGCTGTTCGGCCCCGCCTACAAGGGCATCCCCATCGCGGTGGCGGCCTCCGTCGCGCTCGCGCGGGAGCATGGGGTCAACGTGGGCGTCGCGTTCAACCGCAAGGAAGCGAAGGCGCACGGCGAGGGCGGGCGCCTGGTCGGCAGCGGGATGGACGGCCGACGCGTCGTCGTGGTGGACGACACGATCACGGACGGCGCGGCGAAGATCGAGGCGTGCGAGCTGATCGCGGAGGCCGGGGGCCGCGTGACGGGCGTCCTCATCGCCATGGACCGCAGGGAGCGCGTGGCCGGCGGGAACACCGCCGTGGGGCACCTCGAAGGCCGTCTCGGGGTGCCGGTGCGGAGCGTCGCGAGGCTCGAAGACGTGGTAGGCGTCCTCGCGGCGGACCCGGCGGGCATCCAGCGTCTCGAGACGGTTTCCGCGTACAGGGACCGGTACTGCGCCGTGGACTGAGGGTCCGTGTCCGGAGCCGGTCAGAGGATCCGGGTACCGACGCCGCCGTCCGTGAAGATCTCGAGCAGCGTGGCGTGGGGAACGCGGCCGTCGATGACCTGCGCGTGCGTGACGCCGGCCGCCAGGGCGTCGAGGGCGCAGCGCGCCTTCGGCAACATCCCTCCCGCGATCGTCCCGGCGGCGATCATCGCTTCGACCTCGTCGCGCGAAGCCTCGGAAAGGGTCGCTCCTTCGGTGTCGAGGATGCCGGGGGTGTTCGTCAGCAGGACCAGCTTGTGGGCCTGGACGTGGGCGGCCACCGCGCTCGCCACCAGGTCGGCGTTGATGTTGTAGGACGCGCCGTCCGGCCCCACCCCGATCGGGGCGATCACCGGGATGAAGTCGCTCGCGGCCAGGGCATCGAGGACGCGGCTGTCCACCTCCGCCACTTCCCCGACGTGGCCGATGTCGATGATCTCGGGCGCCTTCAGTTCCGGCTGCTCGCGGGTCAGCGTGAGTCGGCGCGCCTTGATGAGTTCCCCATCCTTGCCCGTCACGCCGACGGCACGGCCGCCCTCGGCGTTGATGAGGGAGACGATCTCCTTGTTGACGAGGCCGCCGAGCACCATCTGGACGACATCCATGGTGGCGGAGTCCGTGACCCGCATGCCGTCGACGAAGTGGGTCTCGATACCGAGCTTGGTGAGCAGCTCGCCGATCTGCGGCCCGCCGCCGTGGACGACGATCGGGTTCATCCCCACGAGCTTCATGAGCACGACGTCACGCGCGAAGGCGTGCTTCAGGGCCTCGTCCACCATGGCGTTGCCGCCGTACTTGATGACGATGGTCGAGCCGTGGAACTGCTGGATGTAGGGCAGCGCCTCGATCAGGACGCGGGCCGTGGTCTCGCGGGTCATGGTGGGCTCTCTTGCGAGGGGTTCCCCCTCGCGCTCCCCGGCTGAGGGCTCTCTTGCGAGGGGTTCCCCCTCGCGCTCCCCGGCTGAAGGCTCTTCATTCGAAACGCAATGCGGTGTCGATGGACGCGAGTTCGGCCTGGAAGCGCCCGCGGATCCGCGCGAGGGCCGCCGGGGTGTCGGCCTCGAAACGCAGGCTCAGGACCGGGCTCGTGTTCGAGGCGCGCACGAGTCCGAAGCCGTCCGGGTAGTCGACCCGGATGCCGTCGATGGTCGTGACCGCGGCGTCGCCGAAGTCCGCGGCGGCCGCGAGCCGGTCGACGATCTCGAACTTGGCGGACTCGGAGGTGGCGACCTTGATCTCCGGCGTCACGCAGGTGGTCGGGAACTCGCGGATCAGACCCTCGACCGACGACTCGGCGCGGCTCGCGATGTCGATGCGCCGCGCGCCGGAGTAGCGCGCGTCGTCGA
>VXNE01000508.1:7177-7425 GCA_009840715.1 Gammaproteobacteria bacterium | reverse complement strand
GGTTCCGACCGCGCGAACCGCTCCCGCACTTGCCGGACCCCGCTCTTCAACTGCTCCGGCACCGCCAGCATCGCCGGCGTCGCGAACAGGGTCAGCAGGGTCGCGAAGGTCAGGCCCGAGACGATCGCCTGGGAGGTCTGGATCCAGAAACCCGACACCTGGCTGCCGTAGACGATGTCGCGGTTGATGAAGTAGATCGATACGTTCGGGGCGAGCGGCAGTAGCACGAACACCGGTGTCAACGTGGT
>VXNE01000508.1:0-7167 GCA_009840715.1 Gammaproteobacteria bacterium | reverse complement strand
AGGTAGTGGATGTCCGGGTGCTCGCGCCGCAGGTGGTTGTAGGTGTCGATGAGCACGATGTTGTTGTTCACGACGATGCCGGCGAGCGCGACGACGCCGATCCCCGTCATGATGGCGCTGAACGGCATCTGCGTGACGAGGAGTCCGAGCAGGACGCCGGCCGTCGACATCACCACCGCCACCAGGATCAGCGTGCTCTGGTAGAAGCTGTTGAACTGGGTGACCAGCAGCATGAACATCAGGATCAGCGAAAGCACGAAAGCCACGCTGACGAAGGCCATGGATCGCTCCTGTTCCTCGTTGGCGCCGCGGAACTCGATGCTGACCTTGGGGTCGAAGTCCTGACGCGCGATCCAGGCGCCGATCTCGCGCACCTTGTCGTCCGCCAGCACGCCCGGCGCCACTTCGGCGCGGATGAACTCGACGACATCGCCGTCGATGCGCTGGATGGTGTCCACGTTCGGCAGCGGGGTGCGCTGCACGAAGTTGGAGATGGGCACCTGGCCGCGCGCCGTTGCGATCTTCAGTTCGTCGAGCGCCGCCACGCCGCGCGCCTCCGTCGGGTACCGGAAGCGGATGTCCAGCGGTTCGTCCGCGTTGTCGGGCCGGTACTCGGCGACCTTGACGCCGGAGGTCACCAACTGCACCGCGAGGCCCACCAGCGAGACGTCTGCCCCGTATAGCGCGGCCTGCGCCCGGTCGACGCTGAGATTCCACTCCACCCCGGGCAGGGAGCGCGTGTCCTCGATGTCGCGGAGGCCGGTCACCTGCGTGTCGATGTGGTCGCGGACGCGCGCGAGCACCGGCTGGATCTCTTCCTTGTACGTCGCCGAGAACTGGATCTGCACGGACTTGCCGACCGGCGGCCCCATCTCCTCCTTCTGCACCTCGATACGGATGCCCGCCAGGTCGGCGGTCCGCTGCCGTACCAGTTCCAGGATCTCCACCCCGTTCAGCGACCGGTCCATCTGGTCGTGCAGCTCGATCATCACGGTGCCGACGATGTCCTTCGCCGACGACCCGCCCATGAACATGTCGCCGGTGCCACCGGGCAGGCTCGTGTACGTGTTCGCGTCCTTGATGCCCGGGATCGCCAGGATGCGGCCCTCGACCTCGCGGACCAGGACGTCGACCTCGTCGGTGGACAGGTTGCCCCGTGCGCGGATGCTGACCCGGCCCTGGATCGGATCGACACCGGTGAAGAAGGTCATCCCGCTGCCGAACTGGCCGTACGCCCAGAACGTCGTCGCGAGTACGGCGGCCACAAGACCCAGGGTGACGGCCGAGTGGTGGCTCGCGAACATGACCAGGCGCGAGTACCACCCCGTGATGCCGCCGAGCGTCGTCGGATCGCCGCTCTCGAGCTGCATCAGGGTGTTCCGCCGCCTGGAATCCCGTGCACTCGGCCGGCCGAAACGCGATCCGATGGTGGGACAGAACACGAGCGCATAGAGCAGCGAACCGGACAGTACGGTGAACACCGTCACCGGGAGGTAACGCATGAACTTGCCCGACACCCCCGGCCAGAACATGAGCGGGAGGAAGGCTGCGAGCGTCGTGGCGACGGATGCGGCGACCGGCCAGAACATCCGCTTGGCGGCGAGCGTGAAGGCCGCCCGGTTGTCGAATCCCTCGACCATCTTCCGGTCCGCGTACTCGGTGACGACGATCGCCCCGTCGATCAGCATGCCGAGCCCGAGCAGCATGCCGAACATGACCATGAAGTTGAACGTGTAGTCGAAGAGGTAGATGAAGATCAGCGCGAACAGGAACGAGATGGGGATGCCGACGCCCACGATCAGGCCGCTGCGCAGTCCCATGGCAGCCACGACGATGGTCATGACGAGCGCAAGCGCCGTGACGATGTTGCCCTCGAGTTCAGTAACCTGCTGGAGGGCCCGGGGCGAGGCGTCCTGGGTGTAGAACAGGCTGACCCGGTTCGGCAGGTTCGGCTCGTATCTCGCGACCTCGGCCTTCACCCGGTCGATGGTGTCGATGACGTTCGAGTTGGAGCGCTTGATGATGTTCATCGAGATGGTGCGCTGACCGTTCACGCGGGCGTGGCTGATGCGGTCCTTGAACGTGCGCCGCACCTCGGCCACGTCGGAGAGGGTCACCACCGAGTCGCCGTTCGCGAGCACCGGCAGGTCGCGCAGGTCGTCTGCCTCCTCGATGACGCTCGGGATCTTCACGGACATGCGGCCCTGTCCGGTGTCGAGGCTGCCGGCGGGAATGAGGCGGTTGTTGCGGACGACCGTGTTGATGAGCTGTTCGTTGGTCATCCCGTACGCTTCGAGCTGCGCCGGACGCACCACGATCTCAAGGACTTCTTCCCGCTCCCCCTGCAGGCGCGCCTCCAAGATGTCCGGAACCGTCTCGACCGCGTCCTGGATGGCCTTCGCGTGGTCGAAGAGCATGCGTTCCGGCACGTCGTCGCCGACGAGGTTGATCTGGATTATGGGGAAGCTGTCGGTGTTCTGCTCCGAGATGATGGGCTCTTCGGCGGTCGTCGGCAGTTCCGGCCTCGCGCGGTCCACGGCCTCGCGGACATCCGAGAGCGCGATGTCGAGGTCGTAGTCGGCGTCGAACTCGACCATCACCGTGGCCGCGCCTTCCGAGGCGAACGCGGTGACCTCCTCTACGCCTTCCACCGTGCGCAGTTCGATCTCGAGGGGCTTGACCAGCAGGCGGGCGCTGTCCTCGGGGGAGATCCCCTCGTGGATCACCGTGATGGTGAAGAACGGGACTTCGACCCGCGGCTCCGCCTCGATCGGTATTGCGCAGCGCGCGACCGAACCGGCCAATATGACGGCGAACAGCGCCAGGAAGGTCGTCCGGGTGCGGCTGACGGCCGCGTCGACCAGGACGTTGTTCACGACGCGTGCACCGGCTGCGGGTCGGTGCCGCCGCCGTCCCCGCTCAAGCCCGGCGCGGGCTTGGGAACGATCGCGGGAGCGTCCCCGGTCGGTTCGAAGGCGCCCCGCGCCTCTGTCGACCGGACGTCGGGCACCTCGGCATCGACCGGGAACATGGGGGAATCGCCGGCGTTGCGCTCGGCGACGACGGCGTCCACGGTGGGTTCGAACTCGACATCCAGCGCCTCGCCCGGGACCACGAACTCGTGGCCCACCGTGATGATGGTCGCGACCTCCGGTAGCCCGGTGACCCAGACGCCCTCCGCCTCGTCGCGGAGGATCTCGACCCGCCGGAACGCGACGCGGTCGTCGGCGTCGACGATGCGTACCCCGACCGCCCCTTCGTCGTCGAGGGCGAACAGCGCCGGGCTTACGTGGTGCGCCGGCGAGGTTTCCGCGGCGATGAGGATGTCGGCGGTGATGCCGCTGCGCAGGGTGTAGTCGGCGTTCGGCACCTCGATCTCGACGCGGTAGGTGCGGGTCGTCGGATCGGCCTGCTGGCCGATGAAGCCGATCGAACCGGAGAGGCGCTCGCCGGTAGCCAGTTCGCCGAACGCCCGCTCGCCGACCCGTACCCGCGCCACGTCACGCTCGGTGATCTGTCCGACCAGCAGCATGGGGTCGAGGTCCACCAGGGTGACGCAAACGGCACCTGGCTGCACGTAGTCGCCCACCTCGACGTGCGTGACCTCGACCATGCCGTCGAAGGGTGCGCGAACGCGCGTCCGCGCCACGTCGAGTTCGATCGACTCGAGGCCGGCGCGCGTCGCGGCCAGGCGGGCAACCGCCGCCGCGATGGCCGTCTCGGATTGCAGGCCCTGGGACTTGAGACGGAGTGTGCCGCGATACTCGATGTGGGCCTGCCGCACTGCGGCCTGCGCTTCGACGAGGCGCGCGGCGCGATCGTCCATCGACAGGCGGCACAGGCCGTCGCCGGTCGCCACGCGGTCGCCGAGCTCCACCGGGCGGGCGACGACGCGCCCGACGGTTTCCGCCCGCACGTCGACGGTCCGCTTGTTCTCGGTACGCCCGCGGACCCGGGCGAAGGCCGTTTGCTCGACCGCCGTGCTGATGCGGGCGCGCACGCGCGACGGTGCCCGGTCCTCCACCGCGGCGTCCGCGCGGTCGTTCCGCTCGGTGATGCTGAGCCGCTTGGCCTCGTCGCGGCCCGCGCCGAACTGTCCGGATGCCAGCCAGGCGATGGTGGCGACCGCGATGACGAAAGCGGTGATGTATGTCTTGCGCATCAGGCGCTCTGAGGGTCAGCAGCGGGTGGCGTTGGGACCGCTCGCGGGAACTGGAGGGCCGTTACCAAATGTAACACGCATCGCCCGCCGCGGCCACCGCCGGCCGGGGCGCCCGAAGGGCGCTGTCGCGGCGCGGCCGCCGTCTACCACTCCCCCGTGTTCTCCATGCTCTTCCACGGCTCGGCCGGTTCGCGGGCCCCGCCGGTCTGCAGGAGTTCCACGGAGACGCCGTCCGGCGACCGGACGAAAGCCATGAAACCGTCGCGCGGGGGACGGTTGATGGTGACGCCGGAATCCATGAGGCTCTGGCAGAGTCCGTAGATGTCGTCCACCTCGTAGGCGAGATGGCCGAAGTTGCGGCCGCCGGCCAGTTCTTCCGGGTCCCAGTTGTGCGTAAGTTCGACTTGGGCTTCCTCGTCGCCGGGCGCCGCCATGAACACGAGGGTGAACCGGGCCGGCTCGTTCTCGATGCGCCGGATTTCCTTCAGGCCGATGGCCTCGTAGAAGCCGATCGAAGCGTCGAGGTCCGACACCCGAACCATGGTGTGCAGGTATTTCATTTGCAGTGTCGCCGTTCTCTCGTTTCCGGGGCCGCACCCTAACCGACGCGGGCCGATGGGGACAAGGCGCGGGCCCGGCCCGACCGCGGCAAGTTGATAGACTGCCGCGCGGGCAGGCGGAGGCAATCATGGCGGAAGGCGGGCTGATCAGCACCATCGACGAGTTCGAGACCGAGTACCGCAAGACCATCGGGCAGACCCTCGCCCAACGGCCGACGCGGCAGGCCAACCTCGACAATATCCGGCGCTTCGGCGACGGTGTGGGCGACTACAACCCCCTGTGGCGCGACGAGACGCACGCGTCGGCGAGCCGCTTCGGCATGGTTACGGCGCCGCCGACGTTCCTCTATGGCGTGTCGCTCGGCGTCGTCGCGGGGGAAACGGGCAACATCGACCGGGCACGGGTCTCCACGCAATTCCTCCCCGTGAACTACGCCGGCGTCCAGATCGACTTCCTGCGACCCATCTGGCGCGACGACTGGATCACCTGCACCGAGCGCGTCGGCGAGACGGTGCGCAAGCAGAGCGGTCGCATCGGGGCCATCAACCTCAACACCGGCCTGGTCACCTACACCAACCAGCGCCAGGAGGTCGTCGCCGACGTCAGGACCACGATGGCGCGGTTCCAGAACACGGGCGGGTCCCTGGACTACGAACGCGGAGCGAAGGAAGGCGCGTCCCGCCCCGAGCCCGCGGACCCGCTCGTCTGGGAGCGGCAGCGGCGGGGCGCCGAAACGCGCTACTGGGAGGACGTAGCGGTGGGAGACGTCCTCCCGGAGTTGCCGAAGGGAACGTACTCGGTCAGCGAACTCTTCCTCTTCACCTATGGCGTGCTCGGCACCTACCGCACCACCCGGGCGGCCCTCGAGGCGTCCGGTTCCGCCGAACAGGGCGGCGGCGGCCGGTTCGACGCGGATCACGCGAAGGACCGGCGCAACATGCCGGGCCAGTTCGACTACGGGCCGCAGCGGGTCTGCTGGCTCGCGCAGATCGTGACGGACTGGATGGGGGACGACGGCACGCTGAAGCGCCTCACCGCCTCGATCCGGCACCCGAACATCGTCGGCGACACGAACACCGTGCACGGGGAAGTCACCGGCAAGAGCGTGGCGGACGGCGAGCACCTCGTCGAGGTGCGCATGCAGAACGTCAACCAGTCCGGGCTCGCGACGGCGTTCGGCACGGCGGTCGTGGCGCTGCCCTCGCGGGGCGCCTGACGACGGAGCGAGTCGGCGCGACCCGCGTCAGCGGCGCTCGACGACGAGGTCCTCGGTGTGGACCGGGAACCGGCCCGCGCCGGCCCGGTCCGCGAAATAGTGCTTCAGCGTCTTGCCGACCACCGGGAACGCCAGTTCGTCCCACGGGATGGACTCCTCGTCGAACAGGCGCACCTCGAGGCTCTCCTCGCCGACGGCGAATGCTCCGTCCACGAGACGGGCCCGGAAGAACACGTGTACCTGGGAGATGTGCGGCACGCTGAACATGGTGTAGAGCCCCAGGATCTCCACCCGTGCGCGGGCCTCTTCCCAGGTCTCGCGCAACGCCCCGGCGTGGATGGTCTCGCCGGCCTCGAGGAAGCCGGCGGGCAGCGTCCACAGGCCCTTGCGCGGCTCGATGGCCCGCCGGCACAGCAGCACCTGATCGTCCCAGACAGGCAGGCACCCCGTCACGATCCGCGGGTTTTGGTAGTGGATGGCGCCGCAGTGACCGCAGACGAAGCGTTCGCGGTTGTCGCCAGGGGGAATCTTCCGCTCGACCGCCTGGCCGCAGCGGCTGCAGTAGTTCACCGGGCGATTATAGCGTCGCGTCCCTGCCGGCCCTTGGCCGCGGCGGTTCGGTGCTATGGAAAGGTCCCGAACATTGGCACAATGGCTCGGGGAGCACGGCAAGGCGGGAAGGGATGATCTACAGCCTGGGCGCGCAGCGCGTGGTTGCGGAAGGCGACTACTTCGTCGCGGCGACCGCCGCCGTCATCGGCTCCGTCACGCTCCGGAACAACGCGAGCGTCTGGTACGGAGCCGTGGTGCGCGGGGACTACGACGCCATCGTCATCGGCCGGAACTCGAACATCCAGGACTGCGTGATCGTCCACATGGACGAGGGCTTCCCGGTCACTGTCGGGGACGACGTCACGGTGGGTCACCAGGCAACGCTGCACGGCTGCACGATCGGGAACAACAGCCTGATCGGCATCAACTCGGTGGTGCTGAACGGCGTGCGCATCGGCGACAACTGCCTCATCGGTTCCAACGCCCTCGTCGCGGAGGGCAAGGAGATCCCGGACCGGAGCCTGGTGCTCGGCTCTCCGGGCCGGATCGTGCGCGAGGTGACGGACGAGGAGATCGCTGAGATCAAGGGCTTCTCGGACCTCTACGTGAACAACTTCAAGCGGATGCAGAAGGAACTGGCGGAACAGCGGGAGGCGGACCGGCCATGACGACGATC